>CAISKH010000651.1 GCA_903885865.1 uncultured Mucilaginibacter sp. | reverse complement strand
TGGTTGAAGGCGGCGCCGACCTGCGCGCCGTACAGGAAATGCTGGGCCATGAAAGTATTACCACAACAGAAATATATACTCATCTGGACAGGGAATATTTGAAAGGGACGATTATTCAGTTTCATCCGAGGAATTAAGTTGGCAGTTTTGAGTTGGCAGTGGGCAGTAAAAAGTAGTAGGCTGCGCTCATGATGACACCCCTTTTTGTGCTTTTATCATCCTATCCTTGCCACTCATATCCTTTCTCAACTCCACATTTTTAAAGCCGCTATTTTCTAACAGCTCAACAATTTCCCTGCCATAATTTTCATTGATCTCAAAAAACAATAAACCGCCTTTTGTCAGGTTATTAAAAGAAAAATTGGCAATGGCTTTATAAAATATCAGTGGGTCATCTTCCTGTACAAATAACGCGGTATGCGGTTCGAAATCGGTTACGTTGGCGTGCATTTGCTTTTTATCAGCAAGGGTAACATAGGGAGGGTTAGAGATAATGATTTCGGAATTCGGAATGTCAATTGCGGAAGTAAGATTTAAAATATCCGCTTCAATAAAATTTACATCAACCTCATTTAATTCGGCGTTTTGCTTTGCGGTTTGTAACGCTTCCGGAGATATATCAATGGCTGAAACTTGTGCACCCGGCAAATTCTTTTTCAAACTAATGGCAACACAACCGCTGCCTGTACCAATATCCAAAATATACCCACTGCTAACCGGCAACTGCCAACTGGAAAGAACCCACTCAACCAACTCCTCTGTTTCCGGCCTTGGTATAAGCACTGAAGGGTTGACCAAAAACTTCAACCCATAAAATTCGGTATTGCCTAAAATATATTGCAGTGGTTCACCGGTTTTTAATTGGGTGAGAATTTTATTGGCTTCTTCTTGATGTGTTAAAGTAAGTTCCCGTTCCGGAAAAGCTTTTAGTGTCGCTTTGGATGTACCCGTTAATTCGGTTAGAACTTGTAAAGTAAGCGCTTCAATTTCAGTCGCGTCATAAAGCGCGGCAAGTCCCTGTTTAAAAGCGGTAAATACATCCTGAACAATTTTCATTGTACGAAAGTAGCTATTTGAACACTATTCCCTAATCTTTAATCTTCAACCTCTAATCTTTAACCACTATATTTACACCATGCCTTCGCACCAAATATATATGCAGCGCTGCCTTGACCTGGCCGCTTTAGGGCTGGGAAATGTTAGTCCGAACCCGATGGTAGGCGCTGTAATTGTGCATAATGGCAAAATAATAGGCGAGGGCTACCATCGGCTATACGGCGAAGCGCACGCCGAGGTAAACGCGGTAAACCAGGTGCTTTTGCGGTTTGATAATGCTGCTGACTTGCTGAAACAAGCTACCATCTATGTATCCTTAGAGCCATGCGCACATTATGGCAAAACACCGCCTTGTGCCGACCTCATCATAAAACACCGAATACCCAAAGCAGTAATTGGCTGCCGCGACCCTTTTGAGCAGGTGGACGGTAAAGGCATAGAAAAACTGAAAGATGCCGGTATTGAAGTAAGAGTTGGGGTTTTGGAAGAAGAATGTAAATGGCTTAACCGCCGCTTTTTTACGCGTGTGCAAAAACACCGCCCATACATTATACTTAAATGGGCGCAAACCGCAGATGCGTTTTTCGCCCCCGATAATAACCGGCAGCTTTGGATAACTGGCCCCGAGTCGCGCAAGTTGGTACACCAATGGCGTGGCGAAGAAGATGCGGTTTTAGTTGGCAAGAATACCGTTGCCATTGATAACCCGCGGTTAAATGTTCGCTACGATACAGGCAGATCGCCTAAACGTGTGGTTATTGACCGCAGGCTGGAACTGGATAGCGGTTTAAATGTATTTGACCAATCGGTTGAAACACTGATATTTAATTCGATAAAAACTACTATTGAAGGAAAAAACAAGTATATTGCTTTAGAAGATTTTGACCGTTTTGTACCGCAGTATATTTTATACCAGCTGTATTTGCAGGATATACAATCGGTTATTATTGAGGGGGGGGCTTATACCTTAAATACGTTCATTGAAGTTGGGCTATGGGACGAGGCACGAATATTTACCGGCAGCATTTCTTTAACAAGCGGCATAAAAGCCCCGGAAATTAAAGGTATAATTGCCGACAAAGTTTTATCAGGTACCGACAGCTTACAAATTTTATACAATAAAGAATAGCCGATGCTTTATATTTTAATAAGTATTTGTTTTAGTGTTACGGTTTCTATTTTGTTAAAGCTTGCCAAACGCTATCATATTGATGTGCTGCAAGCTATAACATGGAACTACTTTGCCGCCATACTTTTAACGTGGTTTATTTATAAACCCCAACTGCAAAATTTACAGACTGTACCCTTTTACAACTACCTCTCGCTCGGTATATTGCTACCATTGCTTTTTGTAATACTGGCAACATCGGTAAGGCTTTCGGGTATTGTGCGTACCGATATAGCGCAGCGCCTTTCACTGTTTATACCCATCCTTGCCGCGTACTTTATTTTTGGCGAAGCATTAAGCACCTTAAAAATTATTGGCATAGCCATAGGTTTTGCTGCAATTATTTGCTCTATACCCTGGCAAAAGGGGCGGGCCAGTGCGGCACGGGGTTCCTGGTTTTATTTGCTGATCGTATTTGTCGGTATGGGCATTATTGATGTGTTGTTTAAACAATTGTCGGCTTTTAAGGCAGTACCTTATACTACCTCGCTGTTTGTTGTTTTTGTACTGGCGTTTATCTGTTCGTTTATTGCTTTGATCATTAAAATAGCCCGTAAAAAAACGCGCTTCTCATGGCCGCATATTTTAATTGGATGGGTACTGGGCATTGTTAACTTTGGCAACATCCTGTTTTACTTGAAGGCGCACCGGGCTTTGGCCAACCAGCCTTCAACCGTTTTCTCGGCCATGAATATCGGGGTTATTGTATTGGGGACCTTTGTTGGCTTATTTGTTTTTAAAGAAAAATTAAGTACGCTAAACAGGATCGGCATTTTTTTGGCGTTGACGGCAATTATTATAATTACTTATTCATCTTATTGATGGTGATTTAACATTTTTTAAATTTATACCTACAGCAGGTGGGACCAGGTGGGACCAGGTTGGTCCACCCTAGACCAGGTGGGACCAGGTGGTCCACCCTGGTTCAGGTAAGTTCAGACAGCCCTGTTATATGAGGTAACCATGCCTGTAACTATATTTGTCCTGCTTAATTTGTAAATGCTTTAATGCTTTTTGACGATACCTACCGCACTATTGAAAACTCATCCAAAGGTACGTTCCGCGACCGCGGGAGCAAGTTTATAGCTTTCGCGTATCCTATATCTTCGGAAAATGATATAAAACCTATAGTTACTTCTTTAAAGTCCGAACACCCCAAAGCCCGTCATCATTGCTGGGCCATGCGCTTAAGCATTGACCGTTCCGCTTTTAAGCTGAATGATGATGGGGAACCATCAGGCACAGCAGGCAGGCCCATACTGAATACGCTGCTTTCGCGCGACCTTACCAATGTTTTGGTGGTTGTTGTACGATATTTTGGCGGAACGCTGCTGGGTGTCCCCGGGCTCATCAACGCGTATAAAATGGCAACCGAAGAAGCGCTAAACCAGGCCGTAGTTATTGAAAAAACGGTAAATGATGTGTACACTATCAGCTTTGATTACCTGCAAATGAATGAGGTGATGCGGGTTATTAAGGATGGCGATTTGGCTACTCTTTCCCAGCAGTTTGATAATAATTGCAGCATACAGGTATCCATCCGCAAAATGCAGGTGAATGCCATCCTGTCGAAGTTGCATACGCTGGCAGGCGTAGGGGTAAAATACGATCATTCTATTTAAGATTATATCCCTTTTTATTCCCCGGTTTCAGGCATAAATGTTTAATTTAGGCCGATATGCAATCCTTTGAAATAGATAAAACCGACCTCCTGCGCATTAAAACCGCGCTCGAAGGTGATGATGCTGAATTAGAGATAGTTCTGAAGGAATACCATGCCTCAGAGATCGCAATATTATTTGAAAAACTGCCGCAGGAAGACAAAGAGCGGATCATCAATATTCTGCCAACCGATATTGCTTCGGATGTAATAGCCGAAATGGATGAAGAGCATCGTCCCGGCGAGTTGCTTATAAACCTTGACCCTGAAAAACGATCGGAAATAGTCGAGGACCTTGACTACGATGATGCTACCGATATCATTTCACAGTTAGACGAACACGAACAACGGGAGATACTGGAGGATATTGACGAGGAAGACGCTACCAGTATCCGCGCCCTGCTAAGCTACGATGAGAATACAGCGGGCGGGTTGATGAACTCGGATCTGATCTGTGTAAATATTAATTCGGACAAAAAGGGCGCTTTGGATGAGATCATCAGGCAATCCGAAGAGATGGAAGAGTTTTATACCATTTACGTGGTTGATAATAATAGAACTTTACAGGGTATAGTTTCCATTAAAAATATCATCAAAGCACACGCTGATGCCAAGATAAGCGAAATATACAAAGATGACCCCGTGTTTGTAAAAGCCGATCTTGACCAGGAAGAAGTTGCCAAATTAATATCGCAGTATAACTTAACGGCCATACCCGTTGTTGATGATAATATGAAGCTGCTGGGCCGAATTACGGTCGATGATATCATCGACGTAATAGAGCAGGAAAGCACCGAGGATATGCTAAAAATATCCGGTGTATCCGAAGATGAGGAACTAAGCGGTAACTGGAAAGAAGCGGTAAAAAGCCGTTTGCCCTGGCTCATCATCAACCTGGCCACGGCATATCTGGCGGCATCGATCATTCGCCATTTTGGTTCAACCGTTTCACTGCTCCCACAAATAGCCGCTTATATGACCATTATTGCCGGTATGGGGGGTAACGCGGCCACGCAGGCGCTCGCGGTAACTGTAAGGCGTATATCGTTGAGTGATTTGACCGATAACCAGGCCTATAATACCGTTTTAAAGGAGTTTCTGGTAGGCCTGTTAAATGGCGCTGCAAACGGTTTGGTTGTATTTGGAATCGCGTTGTTTTATGATGCTGATCCAATGCTTGGTTTAGTTTTGTTTTTGGCGATGACAGGTAACCTTGTAATTGCGGGGCTTACCGGAGCATCTATACCATTAATATTAAAAAGGGTAGGGGTCGACCCTGCCGTGGCATCATCCATCATTATTACCACGTTTACAGATTGTGCAGGGTTTTTATTACCGTTGTGGCTGGCTACTAAACTTTTATTGCATCATTAAGTAATAATGCTTTTATGTACTTTTGCTTTATAAATAAAACTATGCTTCACCCAGTATTACAGGCCCAACTTCCATCTGTAGTGAAATTATTTAAAGATCACAGGGTAAAAAGCGCTTATGCTTTTGGTTCGGTGGTTAGTGATAAATTTAATGAAGACAGTGATATTGATTTTCTTATAAATTTTGAAGATAATGTTGAAGCATTAGAAAGAGGGAAAATATGGTGGAATTTATATGATACATTAAGAGATATATTTAACAGAGAGGTTGACTTATTGATAGAAAACACTTTAAAAAACCCTTACCTTATTGAAGATATAAATGAAAAGAAACAATTGATTTATGCAGCGTGAGGTAAAAAATATCTTTTTGATATACTAAGCTGTATTGAAAATATTGAAAACTTTATAGGGACACCTAAATTATTTGTCGAGTTTAATAAAAATATGATGCTTCAGCATGCCATAGAAAGAAACTTGGAAATCATAGGTGAGGCAATGAATAATTTGCTTAAAATATTTCCTGAAATAAAAATTACAGATGCACGAAGAATGGTAAATACAAGGAATAAAATTATTCATGGATATGATGATATACAACCCGAGCAAATTTGGAATATTATTATAAATCATTTGCCCTCATTAAAAACTGAAGTTAAAGTGCTATTAGAAAATTAATATATGACCGAAGTAAGATACAACTGGACAAAGGAAGAAATTACCGAAATATACAATACACCCCTACTCGACCTGGTTTACAAAGCCGCGTCTATTCACCGCGAAAACAAGGATTATGCCGAGGTGCAGATTAGTTCGCTTATTTCGATAAAAACAGGTGGTTGTCCGGAAGATTGTGCTTACTGTCCGCAGGCTGAACGTTATAATACCGGGGTTGATGTACATGCTATTATGCCTAAAGAAGAAGTAATTGCCGTGGCCCAAAAAGCAAAGGACGGCGGTGCTTCACGTTTATGCATGGGCGCCGCATGGCGCGAGGTGCGTGATAACCGCGATTTTGACAAAGTAATTGATATGGTAAAAGCTGTAAACGCCATGGATATGGAAGTTTGCTGCACCTTAGGTATGCTTACCGAAAGCCAGGCGCAACGGTTGGCAGACGCCGGCTTGTATGCCTATAACCATAACCTGGATACATCTGAAGAAGATTATAAAAGAATTATTACCACCCGCACCTATGATGACCGTTTGCAAACGCTGGAGCATGTGCGCAAAGCCAAAATAACTGTTTGCAGCGGCGGTATAATCGGCTTGGGCGAAACTGTTGAGGACCGTATATCAATGCTGAAAACTTTGTCTAATCTGCCTCAGCATCCCGAATCAGTTCCAATCAACGCGTTGGTGCCGGTAAAAGGTACGCCATTAGCCGATCAGCCACGGGTATCAATCTGGGATATGGTCAGGATGATAGCTACTACCCGTATTATTATGCCAAAAACGGTGGTGCGCCTATCAGCGGGCCGTACAGAAATGAGCGTGGTTGAACAGGCGTTCTGTTTTATGGCAGGCGCTAACTCTATCTTTGCAGGCGAGAAGCTCTTAACCACACCAAATCCATCATTTGATGAGGACATGGCTATGTTTGAATTACTGGGATTAACCCCGCGCAAAGCATTTAAGAACGGCAGGCCTGTGAGCAAGGAAATGAAAGCGATGAGTATTAGTGAGGTGATATAATTCCATAATAATATGAAAAATGCGAATAAGATTTAATCCTACATGGGAAGAGCAACAGGAAGAGACAAGGCGATATTTGGCCACCTTAACTTATCCTGAACGATTGAAGAATTTTTTTAGGATGCAGAAGATGTTTAATCGAAAGTCGCCTGTAGTGCGATATGACCTGGAACTTTGTGCGCCATTTCCTATAGTGCCTTATCGTTAACTCGCACCTTCACCCCCAAAATCCACCGCCACGCCCAGCGTGTTAAGCTGTTAAATCCTTTCCATTCGTTAACAAATTCAATGATATCTTTAAGGCAGGTTTCGCTAAATTTCTCTTTATAATGTTTAGATGCCAGTTGATAGGCTTGTTCCGGGTTTTCCAAATCAATTCGCTCGTATATTTCCTTTTTCACATACATAGTACGCACAAACAGGATATTGAATAGGATAACGTAGCTGTACAGCGTCCTTTTAATATATCCTGCTTTAGCCGCGTAAGTTTTCAGCAAGCTTTTGGTAAATAATATATGCCTGCTTTCTTCAATACTATGCAGGTCGAACATCTTTTTTAAAACCGGGTAAATATTGGGCGCCCTGCGTGCATAGTTGCCGTAAACATCGGTCACTAACTCAACAGATACGCTGCCCATAAATAAATAATCAGCCGGTAAATACTTATTACTGAATTCGCCGAAAAATTTATGCAAACCCGATTGTCTAACCGGTTTGCCCCCTAATTTGGCAATAACCCGCGCGAACATTTCCTGGTGGCGCAATTCTTCAATCAGTTCTCTTAATAAAAATTGATGCTCCACATCATCCGCAGGCAAAGTGAGCAGGTGCCTGGTCATAAATAAACAAAACAAGGACTCGCCCCAGGCGTAAGATGCAATTACCTGTACCAGTTCGTGCCTGCCCAACTCCAGTTTTTGAGCAGGGGTAAGGGTGTTATATATTTCAAGCCCCTGTAATGAAGTCAGCATTTCGGGCATAAATATATCGTCAGGCTGTGGCTCCACCTGCCAGGGAATGTAGGTTTCCGGCATCAGCGGGTGTTCCCGGCTTATCTTTATTAAACGTTCAACCTCTTTTACATCCATATATAAATATACGCATAGGTGCGCGATACGTTGCCTCTCTTATTGCTTTTAAATCAACTTTGAAAATGGTGTAATGTTTGTATTGCTACCATCCGATTTTTCTGTTATTGAGTGTTCTATATTTAAAAAAAAAACAAGAAAACCTGTGTTTTACGCTTTTTTGTGCAGATAAAAAATTTGAAAAAAATACAGTTTTGTGAAAAATTATAATGTTAATAACTGTGGTAAAAGATCAGCTAAAACCGCGATATTAAATAAATATGCGGTTTTTTGTATGTTAAATAACCATCCTTAAATGTTAATAACGTGTTAATAAAAAATAAAAAAAATAGTTGTGTAATTGGGTTCGTGTTCCGATATTGAAATCATCAAGAACGACGTACTTTGACAGCCTTACAGGAATAACAGAAAGTGAATCGGGGGAGTTTTCGAACGAACTAAAGATCACGGGAAAGCCTGAGTTACACGGAACAGAAACGGCGCAAGCAACGGAAACATAAGTGCAATTAAGATAGGGTATTAACGGCAACTGGCGCTTTTTACGGAGAACGGCAGCGAAAATTAATGACCTGAAGTAACCGGAACCCGCAAGGAGGATGGGGAGAGCTGGTCGGTCAATGTTACACAAAACTTGAAACTTTATGGTGGGCTATGGTTCGTCATAGAGTGAGAACGGGAGATCAAATCGAAAGAGGCGGCTCCCGTTTTCGTTTTATATGCTTTTTTTATTGAGCCCCGTCGATTCCCTGCGATAGATCTAATAACTGCCTAGTTATTCAAATTGATAAATAAAATATATTTTATACAAACAGACAAGAAAGTCTATGAGTTAAATTATTTACCGGGTAAGGCTAAAAAATTCACAATACTTTTATAAATATTTAACACAAAAAATTTATTAAAAATGAATTTTCACGCATTTTTCGGCACTGGAAAAACCACTATCCTTTGGTTTTTGTGAATAAGTGAATTGTTAACAACCCTGCATATAACACATATAAATTGATGATTATTAATAAGTTTTGTAGTTTATAGTTGTTAGGTAGTTATGTATTAACTGTTAACAACCCGTTAATAAAAAGCATAAAAAATATTTGCAGAATCGTAGAGGTGTACTGATATTAGAATCATCAGGAAGGACGTACTTTGACAGCCTTACAGGAATAACAGAAAGTGAATCGGGGGAGTTTTCGGACAAGCTAAAGATCATGGGAAAGCCTGAGTTACACTAACAAAAAGCGCGCAAGCGACAGAAACGGGTGCTAATTAAAAACAGGCATTATTTGGAAACTGTTACTTTTTACGGAGAGTGGCAACGGAGAATAATGACACGAAGTAGCCGAAATCTGCGAGGACGAAGGGGAGAGCGGGTCGGTCAGCTTACAAAAAACTTGAAACTGTATGAAGGACTTCGGTTCGTCATAGAGTGAGAACGGGAGATCAAATCGAAAGAGGCGGCTCCCGTTTTCTTTTTTATAGGTTTTTGGTCATCGGTCAGTCGTCACTGGTTTAGTGCATTGAAAATTTCAACCGCAAATTAACTAATCTTTAATCTCTAACCTCTAATCTTCATTACTAATCTTCACTTTCTCTTTTCTGTCATTCTTAAAATAACTAATTTAGGCGATTATGGATAAGGACGATAAAAGGCTGAACGGGAGAAAGAAAATATTTGTTTTAGATACCTCGGTTATCTTATACGATCATAACGCTTTTGAAAACTTCCAGGAACATGATGTAGCTATACCTATACAAGTACTGGAAGAATTGGATAATATGAAAAGCGGGAACGATACCCGCAATTTTGAGGCCCGCAGCTTTATAAGGCTGATAGATGATATATCACGCAAAAAACTCGTCAATAAATGGCAGCCACTAAACGGCAAAGACAAGGGCAGCTTTAAAGTAATAATTGATACAAAATCCACCGATACGGATGCAGAAGCTATTTTTGGATCGGATAAAATTGATCATCGTATTTTAAATGCAGCGCTGGGTTTGCAGGAAGAATTTGCCGATAAAAAGATAGTTCTTGTTTCAAAAGATATTTGCCTGCGCTTAAAGGCCAAAGCCCTTAATTTACATTCGGAAGATTATGAAACAGGGAAGGTTAAAAACCTTGACGAACTGTATACCGGTAAAACGATATTAAATGTGCCTGATAAGCTGATAACCCAGCTAAATAAGCACGAAAGCTTGCCTGCCGGCGATTTGGAACTAAAATCATACACCAGCAATCATTTTTATATTTTAGAAGGGAAAAAATCGGCCGCGTCAGGGTTTTATAACAGCCAGGCCCTGCGGCTTGAAAAAATAACCGAACAGCCCATATTTAATATATACCCTAAAAACCTTGAACAGGCTTTTGCCATACATGCTCTATTGAACCCCGATATTAAGTTAGTTACCATTCAAGGTAATGCCGGAACCGGTAAAACCCTCCTTGCTTTGGCCGGCGCTTTGGAGCAGCGTAAATATTACCGCCAAATATATGTTACCCGCCCGATTGTACCCTTGAGCAATAAGGATATAGGCTTTTTGCCGGGCGATATTAAATCGAAAATAGACCCCTACATGGCGCCAATATGGGATAACCTGAAATTTATTAAAGATCAGTTTGCCGACGATGAAAAAATGCAGGCAAAAATTGATGAACTGGTTGAAAATGATAAAATTTCCATAGCGCCGCTGGCATTTATACGCG
>CAISKH010000650.1 GCA_903885865.1 uncultured Mucilaginibacter sp. | reverse complement strand
CGTTTTGGAATAGGGCAGTTTATTCGTGCCAATTTTAAGGCCAATACCATTGCGCACCAGTTAAAAGATGCCGGGCGCGATAACCAATTGATATACGTGGGGCGGTTTTATAGCCTGGCTACAGTAAAAGATTTTGCAAGGGCATTCGCACCGCTGTTGCCGGAGGTAATGAAAGTACCAAAGGATAAATACAGTTTTTTTATTATAACCCAAGAAAATCTGAATAAATTAGCCGACAAGAAACTATTGGATGATTATATCTACTATTACCAGCAAACCTATCAAAAATGATCGTTAAACTTTCTGAGCAGGATATAAAGAAGTACAACTGGTACATCTGGCGGTTTTTCATAGGCTGCTTCGCGTTATTAATTATACTGATTGGCCTTGCCGCGTTTGGTGTGTTTGGGGCACTGCCTTCCTTACACGATCTTGAAAACCCTAAAAGTGACCAGGCAACGTATGTATACGCGTCAGATAATATACCAGGCACACGCAATCTGCAAATATTGGGTAAATATTGGCATACAGCAAACCGCTCAAATGTAACTTTCAAACAAATATCCCCAAATGCAATAAACGCGTTAGTTGCCACAGAGGATAATCATTTTTATTCGCATTCGGGTATTGATTTCGGGCGCTCATTTACCATTATTCTTTATGGAATGATAGGCAAACGCCAAGGGGCAAGCACTATCACCCAGCAGTTGGCAAAAAATCAGTTTGCCGATGAAAAACCGGCAACTAATGCCATAAATCGTATTCTTCAAAAACTGCGTGAACTTATCATTGCCATAAGGATAGAAAAACATTATACAAAGCAAGAGATCCTCACGATGTATTTGAATACGGTTGATTTTGGCAATAATACAGCCGGCATACAATCGGCGGCGCAAACTTACTTCAATACTACTGCTGACAAGTTAACTCCCGAACAAGCTGCTACATTGATAGCCTTACTAAAAGCGCCTACTCAATATTCGCCGATCAAGCATCCTAAAGCTTCCAAAAAAAGGCGCGATTTTATATTAGGCCGCATGGCAAGCGAAGGCTTCTTGACTGAAGGACAGGCAAATGAGTGTATGGAAAAGTCGCTCGATATCGATTTTCATCCTATCAATCATTTTGAAGGACCGGCGCCTTATTTCAGAGCTGTTTTAAAAGATGAAGTGAAAAAAATATTAAGAGACAACTCTATTTTAAAACCAGATGGCACAAAATACGACCTTGACCGCGATGGTTTAAAGATATATACCACTATTAATTCGAGGATGCAGGACTATGCTGAACAGGCCCAGCGTGAATATATGCACGACCTGCAAAACCAGTTTAGCGCGGAGTGGAAAGGTGTGAGCATGGCAAAAAGGACCAGTAATTATGACCTGGTAATTAATAGTGGCATTCAACAGTCGGACAGATATAAGTCATTAAAGCTACAGGGCGAAACCGACGAAGAAATAAAACAGAATTTTTATACACCAGATACTTTAGATCTGTTTACCTGGCATGGAGATGTGGACACGCTGATGAGGCCGATTGATTCCGTGCTTTATAGTAAAATGCTGCTGCATAACTCGCTAATGAGTATGGACCCTACGACGGGCTATATTAAGGCCTGGGTAGGCGGCATTAACTTTGAGCATTTTAAATACGACCAGGTAAAAGTAGGGACCCGCCAGGTAGGCTCGACAGCCAAGCCGTTTACCTACGCGGTAGCTATTGAAAATGGTTATTCGCCATGTTACCAGGTAAATAACGTGCCTATTTCCATTGATGGCTGGAGCCCACGTTCGGATCCAAAGGAAACCCTTCCTGGTATGATAACATTGCGGAGCGCGCTGGCCCATTCGCAAAACTGGGTAACCGCCTTTGTGATGGACACAGTTAAACCCCCTCTGGTAGTTGAATTGATTAAAAATATGGGAATTACTACTGAAGTAGACCCGTTTCCAAGTATATGCCTTGGGGTGTTTAATGCATCGGTATATGACATGACGGGAGCTTACTCGGCATTTGTTAACCATGGCCTATGGACAGAACCCACCTTTTTACTGCGTATTGAAGATAAAAATGGCAACGTAATTTATAATAGCTCGCCTAAACGCAAGCAGGCAATGAATGAAGAGTACGCCTATGTTATGGTTGATATGTTGAGAAGTGTTGTAGATATGGACAACAAAGCAACCGGGAACCGGCTACGCTGGAAATACAATTTCACTAACCCCATTGCAGGTAAAACAGGCACAACATCTGATAATTCTGATGGCTGGTTTATTGGCGCGGTACCCCAATTGGTTACAGGTATATGGACTGGCTGCGAGGACCACGATTTCCATTTTCGATCAACCCATACGGGCGAGGGCGCTAATTCGGCCCTGCCTATTTTTGCGTTGTATCTTAAAAAAGTTTATGCAGATCAGTCATTGGGCATTAAAAAGGACAAGAATTTTGAGCTTCCCAAAAAACCGTTAACCACTGAATTGGATTGTAGTAAGTATACCCAGCAGCAAAAGGGCATCAATGAGGTGGAGAAGAAACTGAGTTTTTAAGCCCAACCCTCCCCGGAAGGG
>CAISKH010000649.1 GCA_903885865.1 uncultured Mucilaginibacter sp. | reverse complement strand
CTAAAGACAATATCCTGTACAAATGCAAATGGAGCCCTTTTGAAGGGACAACATTCCAATCAAAAATAATACATACCATCGTATCAGGTAATTTGGCCTGGAGTGAAGGGAAATTTACTACGGATATTGCGGGCAGAAGATTGAGTTTTGCAAGGTAAAAAAAGACGCGCGACTATTTCACCTTCCCGCTTTCCACCATCTCCTTCATCTTGCCAAAAATATACTGCCAGTTTTGCTCCGAATGTTCTTTAGCAGCCTCGTCCTTAATTTTTTCCTGGCCTATTTCAAGAGTGGTTACACCATCCTTTTCTGTGAGGTCATAGCTAACATTCTGGTAATTTTCAGGTTTATCTTCCGTTCCTCCCATGCTGCTCCAGTAGCTATATTTTACATATTTGCCGGGAGTAATATCCAAAATAGTTCCATGATCTTCGTAGGTTTTGCCTTCCCATTCGCCGCTCCAAATAATGGGGCTGCCTTTTTTCCAGTCGGTTTTTACATTGGTGCCAAAAAAGTATTGTTTTACAATTTCCGCGTCGGTTAATGCTTTCCATACTTGGGCCGCAGGCGCGTTTACCGTGATGGATGTTTTTGAATTTAAGTTTCCCATGATTTTTTAATAGTATTTAGTTAAACAGGTAATTATATTATCTGTTTGCAAAAAAACAACGGGTAAATGACAACAGTATGTCAGTAGGCAATAAAATTGCGTTGCATTAATTTTTCTGCGATTTCCCTAACACGTTCACGCAGGCTATCGGGGCTGATGATCTCTGCCTGTTCGCCAAACATCATATACCAGCGGGCAAAACCTTCTAACGAGCCGGTTAAAAAGGTCATTTCCACGGTATCGCCTATTTCCTTTTCGGCTATAAACCCGCTGTAGTATTTTTGATTTTCCAGGTGATGATGAATGCTTTTATCAACCACCATAACTACGGCATCCAGTTCTTTTTCTTTGGCGGTTTGGGCAATATAGTCCTTTAAAGATGGGTGTTCACTGTTATAATGCTCATCAGTAACTGCAAGGCTCTTTATCCGGTCGATCCTGAAATCGCGGTAATCTTTTCGTAATCGGCAGTAGGCTATTAAATGCCAAAACCCCGAAAGGTAAAATATCCCTACGGGCTCAACATACCGTTTAGTATGCTCCTGGCTATGCTGGGCAAAATAACCAATGGCTAAAATCTTTTTTTGCGCTATGCTGTGCAGAATTGTCTGTATATGGTCGTTAGCTGCAACCTCCGGCTGATTAACGGTCCGCAAAACCTCTATACGGCCATCCATGCCTTCCAGCATATCCTTTTCGGTTGTTTTCAATATCGCCCGTACCTTATACATAGCCGATCTGTAATGCGCTGCAGTCGATACGTCCGTCAGCTTCTCTACAAATTTTTCGGCGGTTAAAAAGGCGGCGGCCTCTTCCTTGGTAAACATAACCGGGGGCAGCCGGTAACCATCCATTATGGAATAACCCACACCCGCCTCGCCTATTAGGGGTATGCCGGCTTCTTCCAACGTTTTTATATCACGGTAAACGGTGCGCAAGCTAATAGCAAAGCGTTCGGCAATATCAGCCGCTTTTACCACCCTGCGCGATTGCAGTTGAATTAAAATGGCTGATATACGGTCAATGCGGTTCATGAACAGCCAAATTAAATAAAACAAAGTATATTAGTAAACATAATTACTTTTTATGGACGACAAAATTGTTACGCTCGAAGCATTTTATGACCCTATGCTGGCTGAAATTATT
>CAISKH010000648.1 GCA_903885865.1 uncultured Mucilaginibacter sp. | reverse complement strand
TCACCACCTTAACCACATGCTCCACCTGCTCGGGGTGCACATCCAAGTGCAATACAAAGCGGATGCGGTTCTGGGCCGTGGGTAAGGCTTTTATACCGTGCGCTGCCAGTTTTTCAATCATCAGCGCGGCAGGTTCAACGGTATCAAATAAAACAATATTGGTTTCAACGGGCAATACGTTACTTACCCAGGCGCATTGGCTTAATGCGTCAGCTAATATCCGGGCATGGGCATGGTCAATTTTTAACCGCTCTACATGATGATCTAACGCGTAAGTACCGGCGGCAGCCAAAAACCCGGCCTGGCGCATCCCTCCCCCAAAAACCTTACGGACGCGCCGTGCGTGTTTAATAGTATTCGCATCGGCCAGTAACACCGACCCAACCGGCGCTCCTAACCCCTTTGATAAACAAACTGATATGCCGTCGAAATATTGGCCATAATCAGCTGCTTTATCGCCTGTATAGGCTAAAGCGTTAAATATCCTGGCACCATCCAAATGAAGTTTTAGGCCCTTATCCGCGCAAAGTTGGGCGATAGGTTTTATCTGCTCCAATGTATAGCAACTGCCCCCGCCACGGTTACTCGTGTTCTCCAGCACTACCAAACTGGTATGCGGGAAATGCACGTTATCGGCATTTATTTCGGGTGCTATCATTTCGGCGGTAAGTATACCGCGGTAACCATTGAGCAATCTTGTTGAAACTGCAGAATTAAAGGCTATCCCCCCACCTTCATACCGGTAAACATGCGAGGTTTGATCGGCTATCAGCTCATCCATCGGCTGGGTAAAACATTTAATCGCTATTTGGTTGGTCATGGTGCCTGAGGGGCAAAACAGCCCGGCTTCCATGCCAAAAATGGCGGCAGTTTTTTGCTCCAGTTCGTTTATGGCTTCATCTTCGCCAAAAACATCATCCCCAACTTTGGCGGCAAACATAGCGTCCATCATGCCGGGGGTAGGCTTAGTAACGGTATCGCTTCTTAAATCAACAATGTTCATATTAAATCTGATAAAAATACGTTATTTGTATTTTGATTTCATCATGCGCTCCATATTAATCTTATTATCGTTTATGCTGTTGGTTTTAACGGCGCGGTCACAAAAGTGGCAGCCCGGCTATTTTTATGATATTAAAGGAACTAAAAATACCGGATTTATACGGGTAGACCCCCGCGGAAAGGGCCCTATAAAAGACGAGGGTTTTATAGAATATAAAGAAGACGATAAAGCTGCTTCTATAAAGTTGAGCGCAAGTGATCTGCGTTCATTTGTTGCCGGCCGCGACAGTTTTATTGTCGCGATGGCCCCAAGAGAGGGCTGGGCAAAAAATGAGATGGATTTTGTAAAGGTTGTTATTGACGCGCCCATACGGCTTTTTGAGGCCCAGGGGAGCGCCGGGGGCAACAGGGGTTTCGGGGTGGAACCGGGGATAGGTATAGGCGGCGGTACCGGCGGCTTTGGCGGGGGTTTTGGCGGCGGAATTTCTATCCCCATTGGTGGGGGCAGCCGCGGCAGCACAAAAACAGTTTATTTTTATGGCGCAAATACCGCCGAAATGAAACCGCTAACCAACGAGAACTTTATTGATATAATGAGCGAGATAATGGGCGACGAGCCCGATGTGGTTGAAAAAATTCAAACCAAAAAGTTCAGCCTGAACAGCATGGATAAATTGATCGTTTATTTTAGACAGGTTCAGGGGAAGAAGTGATTTCCCCCGCAAAATCCTTAAACAGCAACTCGTACACAATTTTCACCCAGATAATTATTACCGGCCATGCTTTTACAGAATAGCGGGCAATATAGGGCTGCCGTATAAATTTTGGTACGGCATCGGTTAACCCCAGCCCGGTTATTACCAATACCAGTACCAGGAAAATTATATTAGTTGTAGTGTAGGGCTTGTCCTGTATCAGCATCCATATAAACACGCCCATTACGGCTATGATATAGGTAGGATGTTCGGCCCCGGTGCTGAATATTACAATGAAAATTAATGCCGAAGCCAGTATCTGCATCCTGTATTTAAACATCTTGTATTGGCTGAATCGTAATAAAGGCAAGGCAAATAAAAGCGCCCCCGTTAGTATAAAAGGGGGATTAGGGATATTTATATTTCCGGTTACCCGCCTAACTACGCCCATTACGCAAATATCCTGCGGCGAATCAAACAGTGCGTTAAGCCCCACCTTGTTATGCACTGCGATGAACCATTCCCGGTAGGAATTGATCATGTACGATGGGCTGTACAACACCAGCGGCAACGCGAGGAACACCACCAGCCATATTGCCATCCATAGCGCGAATTTGCTCTTGTTTTTAGAAAATAAAAAGAAAACAAGCCCGATGATAGGGTAAAGCTTGATCAGGAAGCCAAGTACAATAAATAGCGTTGCCCATTGCTCCTTTCCACGCTCAACAAATATAAAGCTGAGCAATATCATGGCCGTTATAGCAGGGTTAAACTGCATATAAAAAACCGAGTTGGCATATTCAATGGCACATAAAAGCAATAGCTGCGTTTTTTGCCGCATGGTAAACGGCAGCATATTTACAGCTATTAATATAGCTATGGCGTTAACAAGTTCCCACAATAAAAAACCCCAGCCATGCGGCAATAAGGCCGATGGCGCTATGATCAAAGGAAAAACAGGCCCGTAATAGTAGATATCGCCATATTCATCGGGATAAGCCGCATACAGGTCTTTTTCGGCTTTGGCATGGTAGTAAGAAGCACGGAATATTTTGTAATTATTATCAATATGACGTGTATATTTAAAAATACAGGTATAGGCCGCAACAGCAATATAAAGTACCCAAAGCCATTGATAGCCGGTTAAATAGAGAACCTTTTTGGTCATAGGTGACAAAGATAGTAGTTGGCAGTTATTTGTTATAAATATCTTTTCGGTGACCTATTCTTCTTATTTCTATTATTCTAATCGTGTCTTCTATGAAATATAAAATGCGGTAGTCTCCAACCCTGATGCGCCAGATATTTTCAGATTCACCTTTTAATTTTTTGCAGCCGGGCGGCCGGGGTTCTTCTTTCAGATCATCAATGGCTTTAACTATTTGCACATTGATTTTTATGGGTAATGTTGCTAATTCTTTAAACGCCTTTTTTGCGATGGCTATTTTATAGCTCATAATTTACCGGCAGATCTTAAATTATCTTTGGCTTGTTCCCAATCGATCATTTCGTCGCTTTTACGGCTTTCGGCAATTAATGTATCGATAAAATCATGAACATCTTCTTCATGATCTTCAATCACCTTTAAATCAATAACGACAGCTTTTTTACGATTTTGATTGTCTGTTATATAACTAATACCTTCCATTATTATCTTTTTTATAAAATTAATCAATACTTAAGTTATAACAAAGACATATTTGTTTCCAACAATCAATTTTTACAAACCCTGTGCAATAACAAACCCGCTTGCCCAGGCCCATTGAAAATTATAGCCGCCCAGCCAGCCGGTAACATCCACACATTCGCCACCAAAAAACAGTCCGGGCACTTTCTTAGCTTCTAATGATTTTGATGAAAGCTCATCAGTTGATACACCGCCGCGCATCACTTCGGCCTTGTCATAACCTTTATCTCCTGCCGGTTTTACTTTGAAAGTGTGTATAAGGCTGTTCATATTTTCCAGGTCGGTTTTATTTAGCGATGCCAGGTTTTTGTCAACAGGTAAATAGCCGCTCAACGCTTCCGCAAATTTGCGGGTGTATAAACCGGAAAGGTAGTTCAGCAAAGTTTTCTTACCGTTTATTTCTCTTTCCTCCAGGACCAATTCTGTAATATTTTCATGGGGTAACAGGTCGATAAAAATAAACTCGCCTGCTTTCCAATACGATGATATTTGCAATATGGCGGGGCCGCTTAACCCCCAATGAGTAAATAAAATATTTTCCTCAAAGCTGGCTCTTTCGTTCCATACCCTGCAAAAAATACTGCTGCCTGATAGCTGTTCATACCATTGCTGGTCTTTGCCGGTAATGGTAAGCGGCACTAAGGCCGGGGCGGTATCAACTAGGTTAAGTCCGAATTTGCGTGCGGTGCGCAGGGCAAAATCAGTCGCGCCCATTTTTTGGATGGGCAGACCGCCGGCCGCTATTACCACTTTTGGGGCGGTTAATTTTTCGTGCCGGCCATTTCGTTCCAGCAGCACAGTAAAACCATCTTCCGTTTTTTCAACGGCTGCAACATCGGCACCGCACCATATTTGCTGTCCTAAGTCATCACATAGATCAGTAAAAACCCTAACCACATCCTTTGCCTTGTTACTTACCGGAAAAAGCTGCCCAAGTGTTTTTTCTTTCCCCTCAATGCCGTAGGTTTCAAAAAAGCTGATCGTGTCTTCAACCGTCCACTGTGCGAAAGCCGATTTGCTAAAATGTTCGTTTTGCGAAATAAATTGTTTGGGCGATGAATACAGGTTGGTATAATTGCACCTGCCGCCGCCGCTTATTAATATTTTGGCACCTACCTGGTCGTTTTTTTCTAACACCAGGGTGCGTTTGCCTAAAAAGCCGGCTTGCACGGCGCACATTAACCCGCAGGCACCCCCGCCAATAATTATAGCATCAAAATCTGTTTGTTTTATTAAATTTGCAGGCATGGCCGAAGTTTCGCAAATATCAGAATTTGGTAAGATACTTATCTTTTTAATTACAGGAATTATCCTGGTAGCCCTGGTGTTTTTTGTGAACAAGCTGATAGCCCCCAATAAGCCCAACCCCGAGAAGCTAACTTCTTACGAATGCGGCGAAGAGCCCACAGGCAACGCATGGCTGCCTTTTAACTCTCGTTTTTATGTTATAGCCCTCGTTTTTTTATTGTTTGATGTAGAGATGATATTTATTTTCCCTTGGGCAACGGTATTTGGTAATCATGAAATTATAGCAACCGACGCGCGCTGGGGATGGTTCTCGCTGGCAGAAATGTTTATATTTTTAGGCATACTGATACTGGGCCTGGCTTACGTTTGGCGCAAAGGCGACCTGGACTGGATAAAACCAAAACCCACCGTTCCAACAACAAATTCAAGTATTCCGGCATCGCTATATGAAAAACTGAATTTGGAGCAAAGTGTTTATACGGTAAAAGAGTTTACTTTAGAGTCTGCCCCGGCTGCTACTGCCAGTGCAACTGCTACAACAACTGTAGCTCCCCCGGCAATAAAATTCAAACCTACTTTCAAAAAAGCCAGCCAATGAGTCTTGATATCAGCAACGAAAGCGGCGGCATAGTGGTCACCAAGATGAACGACCTGTTGAACTGGTCGAGGTTGTCATCATTATGGCCCTTAAGTTTTGGTATTGCCTGCTGCGCCATTGAAATGATGGGCGCGTTCGCTTCCACGTATGATTTTGACCGTTTAGGTGTTATGGCACCGCGCCCATCTGCCCGCCAGGCCGATGTAATTATTATTGCCGGCACCGTAACCTTTAAAATGGCCGAGCGCATTAAACGGTTATATGAGCAAATGCCCGAACCCAAATATGTTATCTCGATGGGTTCGTGCTCCAACTGCGGCGGCCCATATTGGCAGCATGGTTATCATGTGGTAAAAGGGGTAGACCAGGTTATCCCGGTTGATATATATGTACAGGGCTGCCCTCCGCGCCCGGAAGCGCTGATAGGCGCTATACTGGAACTGCAAAAGAAAATAGAAGGCGAGCATTTGATAAAAGGATAATATTAATATATTTTGTTATATGCCCGAAACTACCTATAAACTAAGCGCTTTCAGAAAGATATTGGCGTTAGGTTTAATAACCGGCACGTTGGATGCCCTGGCCGCCCTTATTATTAATTATAAGATCAACCCAGTGCTTATTTTCCGTTTTATTGCAAGCGGCGTATTTGGCAGAGCGGCATTTGCCGGGGCCGAAGAAATGGTAGTAGCCGGTATATTATTTCATTACCTCATCGCCTACTTGTTTACGGCGGCTTTCTATCTGCTGTACCCCTTTTCCTTTTCGCTATTGAAAAATAAATATATTGTAGCCATTGTGTATGGTGGATTGGCCTGGCTGATAATGAACCTTGTAGTAGTTCCGTTAAGTATGATAGGGCCGCATCATATCCGAGTTATGAGTATTATTACAGGTGTTTGTGCGCTTATCATTTGTGTGGGATTGCCGGTGGTATTGGTGGCGGATAAGAAATATTCAGAAAGTGTGTAACCTTGTTATATGGCAAATACTTATACACAAATACATATCCAATGCGTTGTAGCTGTTAAGTTTCGTCAATCGCTTATTGAACCAATCTGGAAAGAACGATTACAGCAATATATTACCGGAATTGTACAAAACAATGGCCATAAAATGATCTCCATAAATAGCATGCCCGATCATTTACATCTTTTCTTTGGGTTCAGGCCAAATCAATCTCTATCTGATTTAATGAGAATTGTAAAAAGCGAATCATCTGAATGGATAAACAAACAAGCTTTCAATCCATCAATATTTAGGTGGCAGGAAGGCTATGGAGCTTTTTCTTATGCACGTTCACAGATAAAAACAGTTGCTGAATATATAGAAAACCAGGAAGAACATCATCGCAAAAAGACATTTTTAGAGGAATACAAGCAATTCCTCGATCATTTT
>CAISKH010000647.1 GCA_903885865.1 uncultured Mucilaginibacter sp. | reverse complement strand
TGACAAAAAGATCCGATTTTATTTATTCGTTAGTTGCCGAAACTCACCGTACCCGTACCAAACAAATTTTAAAACAGTTTCCTAACTTACGGAACCTGATAGGCAAAAACCCCAACACTATATTTGCTATAATAGGGTTGGTTGGGTTCCAGCTAACTTTAGCATGGTTTTTACGCGATCAGTCGTGGTGGCTGGTATTCGGCGCTGCTTATTTAATAGGCGCCTTTGCCGATCATGCGCTTTTTGTAATGATACATGAATGCGCGCATCATTTGCTTTTTAAAAATCGCTCGGCAAACCGGTGGGCGGGGATATTTGCCAACATGCCTCAAATTTTTCCAAGTTCTGTTTCGTTCGAGCGGTACCATATAAAACATCATTCGTTCCAGGGCATACACGAATTGGATGCCGACCTGCCTAATAAATGGGAGGCAAAGCTTATTAACAATTCGTTTTTAGGCAAGGCATTGTGGCTGCTATTTTACCCATTTTTTCAAATTTTCCGCATATCCAGGTTACGCGAGATACAAAAATTTGATGGCTGGATAGCGCTGAACTGGGCTGTACAAATAGTTTTCACCACCGCTGTGGCTTATTTTTTAGGCTGGCACGCGCTCGCGTTTCTGTTACTTAGTTTTTCATTCTCGGTTGGTTTACATCCCCTGGGCGCGCGCTGGGTACAGGAACATTATTTAACGCATAGTGTTGAGCAGGAAACCTACAGCTACTACGGCGGCTTAAATGTGGTTGCCTTTAACGTAGGCTATCATAATGAACATCATGACTTTCCATCTGTCCCCTGGAACAAACTCCCCCAAATAAAGAAAACAGCACCCGAATATTACGATACCTTGTTTTATCATAAATCGTGGACCAAATTATTTTTCCGTTTTCTGTTTGACCGGGAGATATCATTATTTAACCGAATATTGAGAAAGGAAAGAGGCAAAGTTGCCCTGACAGACGTTTCTAAACCGGATATAGAAATGGTTTTAGAGGAAGTATAAATAAAAAGGGGGCTCAAAGGCCCCCTTTTTATTGTATGGGCATTATACCCACTATCAGGTATAACTAACTATAACTAAAACCAATAAAAACTAAATCCCCAATCGAAGCGTTAAATTATTAGCTGGTATTCATTCCATACCATTGAGTAATTTTGTAAAAACTCTCCATATCCTGATGAGCCGCGCTAAAAGGTTAAATATTTTCATCCCCGTGATAATCATCCTGTTTTTTGCGGCCTATGTGCGGCATAGGTACATTAACAGGGAAATTAACATAACCGGCCATTTGCCTGACAGGCAAATGGATGAAATTTCAGGAATAGCTGCATCCGGTATTAATTATGATATCTATTATATACATAATGATAGCGGCGATACCAGCCGTTTTTTTGCCATAACACCTGATGGTAAACTACAGACCACGATATATTTTAAGGGCGACCCTCAAGAAGCGCAGGGTGTTGAAGATTGCGAAGATATAGCCGTGGGCCCCGGCCCCGGCAGTAAAAAAAGCTATGTTTATTTGGGCGATATTGGCGATAATTTTTCGCTCAGGAAATACATAACGGTATACCGGGTACCAGAGCAAACGTCCTGGTTAAACGGAGGATCGGTAAATGCCGATGCCGTACCCCTGCATTTAAAATATCCCGACGGGCCAAAGGATGCTGAAACTTTAATGATCGACCCCATAGAAAAACTGATCTATATTGTTTCGAAACGGCATGATACGGTTAATGTTTACACTACCCCGCTTGCTTATAAACCGAATGACACACTTATTTTAACCCAACGCTGTAAATTATATTTTGCGGGTATTAAGCCTTTTAAATGGATAACGGCTGGCGATATATCAAAAGACGGGCGCCAGGTATTGCTAAAGAGTTATGAAAAAGTTTATTACTGGAAACGAAGCGGAAACGAACACTTGTGGCAAACAATGTTAAAGCAACCCAAAGAGCTTAATTACCAGGAAGAGAAACAAGGCGAAGCTATAGGCTTTACGCCTGACGGTAAAGGATATTATACTACCAGCGAAGGGGTATATTCGCCTATTTATTATTATAAAATTCCGTAAACACGGCTTCGTTATTTTCGGTTTATTAAAATAAAGTACTACTTTTAAATAAATATATTTTGAATTAAGATCATGAAAAGAAAAGTTTTTACAACCGCCTTATTGTTGGGTAGTTTTATTGTTTGTTTGGCGGCAATAGCCGATTTATCCGGCAAATGGTCGGGCGTGTTAAAAATTAGCGACGGCAATGAATTACCGCTTACTTACGTATTTAAAGTTGACGGCGAAAAGTTAACCGGTGCTATTACATCACCACAAGGTGAATTACCCATAACTGAAGGCAAAGTAACCGGCGCCGATTTCACCTTTAAAATAGATGTTAACGGAACAACCATAGCTAATACTGGAAAATATTATGGTGATTCTACAATTATAAATTCTGATTTTAACGGCCAGAAATTGCACATCAAGCTTTTGCGGGCCGATAAGTAAAATCTTTTAGTGGCAGCGGCAATTTTCCATTGCTTTTCTTGTATTCAGCACGTACCTTTGCAGCAATATGCTGAATCGCGTTACCGCCATTATTTTACTTGCTGCACTGCTTAGTACCAATTTCTCGCGTTATTTTGTTTACGCGGGTTTTGAACTGAACAAGGACTATATTGCCGCCAAACTTTGCGAAAACCGCGACAAACCCTGGCTGCATTGTAACGGGCGGTGCTACTTCATGAAAAAAATAAAGCAGGTACAGGAAAGTGAAAAAAATGATGAACGTCAGTCGCAAAAAAACCTTTTCCAGGAGGTTTTCCTTATCTCTGCAACGAGCATAAAATTTCATACGCGTTTATTACGAAAAATAACAACACCCTACCATTTCGCCGCGTCATCTGCTTTGCAAAGCGGCATTTTTCAACCTCCGCGGGCATAGTATTCCAGCGATCCGCAAATACTGTTAATTCTTAAATTTTATTTATTAAATGCTAATGATGCCCCCTGTCGGGTATATCCTTATCATTTTAATTCTTCATAAAACTATGCCAGTTATTAAAAAACCGATATTGCTTATTATAGCTATACTAATAAGCCAATTTACCTATGCCCAACACCTGTTTAAGGGAAAAGTAATTGACGATATTACCCATCAGCCTATTGAATATGCCACCGTCTCAACCTCGGGTAAAACAACTACAACGGACGCTTCGGGTAATTTCCAATTGTCACTGCCTGCCGATACGGCCACCCTTTCTGTATCTTTCATCGGCTATAGTACGAAACAACTAAAAGCCATAAACAGCGGTGATATCCTCATTCAAATAAGTCGCGGCACCATAGACCTGGAAGAGGTGCGAATTTCGCCCAACCTGGATAACGCTTCCTTTCATACCTTAAGCGCTCTTGATCTCAGCCTGCGCCCGGTTAATTCTTCGCAGGACTTGTTGCGTTTGGTACCGGGCCTGTTCATTGCCCAGCACATGGGCGGCGGCAAGGCCGAACAAATATTTATCCGCGGGTTTGATGCCGATCATGGAACAGACCTCAACATTTCGGTTGATGGCTTGCCCGTAAACATGGTATCGCACATTCACGGGCAAGGATATGCCGACCTTCACTTCATGATCCCTGAAACGATTTCAACCTATGATTTTGGCAAGGGCCCTTATTATACCGATAAGGGTGATTTTACTACTGCCGGATACTTGAACTATACTACAAAAGACGCGTTAGATAAAAGCATGATAAGCCTCGAAGCGGGGCAGTTTAATACCTTTCGTATTGCAGGTGTTATTGATCTGCTTAGCGGCAAAGCCAAACAAAAAGGCACTAATGCCTATATAGCGGGCGAATATAATTATACCGATGGCCCTTTCGATTTTGCTGAACATTATAAACGATTTAACCTGTTTGGTAAGTTTACCACTATGCTTAATGCTGATAATAAGCTGAGTGTAAGCGCGTCCACTTTCAGCACCGGTTGGCGAGCTTCGGGTGAAATTCCGGAACGCGCGGTTGCTGGAGGAACAACCGCGATAAATGATAATGGCGACCCTTATAAAGTTTCGGCCGCTACACCAACCATAGGGCGTTTTGCCGCAATCGATAGCGCCCAAGGCGGCAAAAGCACCCGCACCAACGCAATAATCAAGCTGGTTACCGACCTGAAAAATGACCTGATACTTGAGAACCAATTGTACTATACTAATTATACCTTCCTGCTTCATGTAAACTCTACTTTCTTTGCTGAAGACCCGGTTAACGGCGATGAAAAACAGCAATATGAAGCCAGGGATATGTTTGGATACAATAGTAAATTGATGAAGCACAATTACTTTGGCAACAGTGTGTTAAATTCTTCGCTGGGTTTAAGCAGCCGCTTCGACCGAACCTACGGAACCGAATATAGCAACGTAATCGAACAATATGGGTTTTTAGACTATATAAGCAAAGGCGACATCAAACAAAATAACACCGGCATTTATTTGGATGAAACCCTGCAGAGCGGCAAATGGCTGCTAAACGTAAGCACACGGTTAGACTATTTTAACTTTGGCTTTCATGATACTACAAAAACCAGTGTTATTATTAGTCCGAAACTAAATGTGGAGTATACTGCCAGTCAGGCTGTTCAGTTTTATTTAAAGGCGGGCAAGGGCTTTCATTCCAATAATGCCATAGCGGTTATCGGTAACAATGGGCTGCAAACGTTACCGGCAGCGTATGGGGTTGATATAGGGCTTAACTGGAAACCCGTACCGCATTTATATATCAATGCCGCGTTATGGTACTTGTACCTGCAACAGGAATTTATTTATACCGATGATGGCGATATTGCGCCAGGAGGTAAAACACGCAGGGAGGGCATTGATCTCTCCGCCCGTTACCAGTTAGCTAAATGGCTTTTTGCCGACCTGAATGTTAACCTGGCCAAATCCAGGTTGGTCGACAGCGCAAAAAATACCGGCTACCTGGCCCTCGCCCCTACTTTTACCAGTACAGGCGGCCTCGACTTTAAATTTGACAATGGCATAAACGGTGGTTTAAGTTATCGCTACATGCATAGCCGCCCCGGCAATAATACCAATACGCTGATAGCCGACGGTTATTGTGTAACCGATCTCAAATTAAACTACACCCAAAAACGATATGAGTTGGGACTCAGTATTGAAAACCTGTTTAATACCGAATGGAACGAATTTGAGGCAGAAAGAGTGAGCCGTTTAAAAAACGAAGCCTCCCCGGTTGACCAGATGAGCTTTACCCCCGGCACACCATTTTTCGCGAAGTTGAGGGTGGCTGTGTTTTTTTGAAAGAAAATATCGGCTTGATGTACTCTTTATAAATCTTTGGCGCCATTGTGGTTAAATTTACTGCTGAGGTCGATAAAAAAATCACTGAAATCAAGAATTATTTGGTAAATGTTAAATTTTTTATAACTTAATGTTATGAACTCGGATATCAAACGAAAGGGATGGAAAAAAGGCATTTAAAGAAATGGCTGAAAATGGCGATGATAAATTGTTAATTCCCGCTTTTTTTAAGGAAGAGTTAGAAGCGTTTGACGCTGAACTGAAAGATCCCGACTTGATTAATTTCTACGGAAAACTTAAGGGTGCTTTTTGCGATGCGATGCAATATCAAAAAAGGTGAGGGATGAAAACTAAACCCCATCGGGGTTAAAGGTCGGTAGAATAATAGACCACCAAAAATATCGTGCCGTAGGTACGAAACTTTCCCTCTTTACGTACCTACGGCACGGTATCTATAATAATTATATTTTCTACCGACATTTTGCTCCTAACGGAGCATTCCTTAATAAATACTACTAATGTCACACCAATAATATTATTTTACTTTCCCGTAACACAAACAACTATACCTTTATCTGCGAATAAAATTGTA
>CAISKH010000646.1 GCA_903885865.1 uncultured Mucilaginibacter sp. | reverse complement strand
ATATCCGCGACCTTTTTGACGACAGCAGATTAGGTGTAAAGACCATCCCGGTAATATGGGGTGAAAAACGGGCTTACCTGTTTTGCCAGGTACTGCTGGCAGGTTATATAGTTCTAATGTTCCTTTACCGCAATAATGGTTTCAGCCATGATTTTTGGGCGCTTACATTAACTGCCATTTTAGCCGGGTGGCTTATATTTAAATCTGAATGGGAGAAGAATGAATATTATTATTTTCTTTACATGGACGGTGTATTAATATTACAGTACCTGCTGCTATTGGCATTTAATCAATTCTAATATAATGGCTGCCAACTATAATAATTCTGCCTGGTTTTATGATAGCCTGGCAAAGTTAGTTTATGGCCGCACCTTAATTAACGCGCAGGTGTATTTGCTGCAGTTTGTATCGCCGGATGCAAATATTTTGATAGCGGGCGGAGGTACGGGGTGGATACTGGAAGAATTAACACACATATATCGATCCGGCTTAACCATTACTTATGTAGAGGTAGCTGCAAATATGATGGCGCTTTCACGTAAAAGAAATGTAGGGGCAAACCAGGTAAATTTTATTACTGACGCGATAGAAAACGTTGCATTACCTGGCGGTTTTGATGTTATCATTACCCCGTTTTTGTTTGATAATTTCACAGACAAAACCTTACAAAAAGTGTTTAAACATTTGCATTCTCAACTTAAACCAGGCGGCTTATGGCTTAATACCCATTTTCAGCTAACCGGGAAATGGTGGCAAAATTTATTGCTAAAAACCATGTTCGCTTTTTTCAAACTCGTATGCCATATTGAAGCGTCGGCTTTGCCGGATATTGAAAAGCAGTTTGTGCAAAATAATTACAGCGTAGTTATTCAAAAAACTTTTTTTGGGGAGTTTATAACCGCAAAAACCTATCGAAAGTAATTACGGCTGGTACGCAAACTTATACCCGATGCCCCGCACTGTTTGCAAATATTGCGGATAATCGGGATTGGTTTCTATTTTTTTGCGCAACCTTACAATGTGCATATCCAGTGTGCGTGTATTTACGTCGGCGTTATAGCCCCATACTTCCATCATCAGTTCCTCGCGGTTAATAACTTTGTTCTTATTTTTCAGGAAGTACAATAATATGCGGTTCTCCAGTATGGTGAGCTCTATTTTTTTACCATCGCGTATCAACAAATGCGTATTGGGATGATGCTCCATATTAGCGAAGTTGTATGACTCTGATTTTTCATTATTCAACGCAAATTTTATCCGGTTATCTATCAGCGCTACCAAAACATCCATATTAAATGGTTTGGTTATGTAATCAGAAACGCCGAAGCCGTAGGCGTTTATTTTGTCAATATCCTGCTGTTTGGCAGTGGTCATGATCACCAGTTTATCAAACCCTTTGGCGCGGATGTTAGTGCAAACTTCCGCCCCCTGTTTACCAGGTAGCATCCAGTCTAACAAAACAATATCGGGCTGTTCAGCCAGTATCATGGTTTCGGCATCGTCGCCGTTACTGGCTTCCAATACCTTATAACCCTCTGATTGTAACCGCTCGGCAACCAGGAAACGCAGGTTTTCATCATCTTCAACAAGCGCTATCTTTATTTCTTTGTTCATATCTAATTTTCGTATGGAAATGTGACCACAAATTCCGAGCCCCGGTCAACTTTGCTTTTTACGGATATTTCACCAGCCATAAAATTAACCAGCTCTTTGCAAAATGCCAGGCCAAGGCCCACGCTCCCGTTTTGGTTATATTGGTTTTCTAATCTATAAAACTTCCTGAATATATTATTTAATTCATTTTTTGGTATGCCAATTCCTTTATCAATAAATGAAAATATAATATTACGTTTTTCGAGCATAATATTTATAAAAAGTTCTTTTTTTTCGGGGTGCGAATATTTATAGGCATTTTCTATCAGGTTTTGAAATATACTGCCCAACAGTATGGCATCAGTATAAAAAAATTGCGCTTTATTAATATTGTAGCTTAATTTAAAATCCGGGTATTTTATTTTAAAAGTATCAATATACCCTTTTACGAAGTGATCAATATCTATTTTGTCCTTTTTTATTTGAATAGATTTGTTTTCCAGCTGGGTAAATGATAGCAGCTTGTTCATTAATTCATTCAGCTTATCAGCCTCTTCATCTAAAATCCGGCCATAGTGCTTGCGTTGCCTGTCGGTAAGTTTATTGTCGCCTTTTAAATTAGAGCCTGCTATTTTTATTACGCTAACCGGCGTTTTAAACTCGTGTGTAAAGTTATTTATAAAATCATATTGCAGTTTAAACAGCTTAATGTTAACATTGAGGTTACGGTAAATGAGCCAGCCTATCACTATAAAAAAGAAATAAATAAGCAATATTATACCCCCAACCGGCATGAAACGATGAAATATTTCGGGGTTCAAATAATCGCGCGGTGAGCTGAAATATAGCTTATAATTAGAGAAGGCGCCGGTAAGAGCCACCTCGTCGGTAATGGTTTTTGTACGGTCGATATCAGGAGGGTCGTAAATTATCTGCTCTAACGAAATATGCTGATATAGCTCCGGGTGAGTGTTTTTAAACTTGAGTCTATGCGGGTCAAGATAAAAGGTCATCATGTTTTGATTGGTATAAAACGATGTGGGGCGGCCATTTTTTTGAAGATCGTGGTATGTTTTCAAATCCTCGGGGGTGGGCTCATTCAAATAACTTATCTTTCCGGGCCTTACATTGTAAAAGGTTTCAAATAACGCATCCTGGCCCGGCCCTTTTGAGGTATCGTACACCGCAATATAGGCCCTTAGCTTATCTGCCATTTGTTTAAAATCATTTTCATTTATTTCGCTTTCACTTTTTTGCCCCTTTACTTTACCATTTTGGGGATAATATTGATAGGTAGATTTAATGGATATGCCTAAATTATTTTTACCGGCGGGCACCTGCCCCTGGTTACCCACCACAACTTGATAGAAAACTATATTGGTAACGAAATTAAAATCATGAAAAACAGAATCAGCATAATTCGCAGCCAACGCTGAATCAAGCAAGCCTGCATACGAAGTTATTTCGGGTATTTTGTTATTAAAAAAATCGCTGTAGGCATTTACGGTATGGTCAACCACGCTATTTTTTTTTGCGGTAAAATCGTTTTCAACATTTTGGGCGGTAAACCGGTAAGCTACGAGCAGCGAAATAATAAGGGTGGCCGATACCAGTATTAAAAAGATAACAATGAGCGAAAAGTTCTTCCGGTAAATTGTGTTCGACCCTTTCATTACCGGCAGCTATTAAGGTTTAACCCGCATATTATTATCCAGGAATT
>CAISKH010000645.1 GCA_903885865.1 uncultured Mucilaginibacter sp. | reverse complement strand
GTCGCCAACTTCAAGGTGGCTTATGGTATGTATGCCGGGGCCAAAATAAATTACATTGGGGTCGTTAGGTTTTGGTGCGTCGGTTTCCAACGGGTTAACAAACAGGTGGAGCGATCGCAGCCATTCGCCATTGATCTCGATAGTTAGGTTCCTGGGCGATGAAACGGGGAACGTAATAAAATGCCCATGTATGGCCGCCTTGATATCGGCTGACGTTGGTAAAATTTTAACGTCTGTTACATCAGCAGGCACCGTAACTGTAACGGTTGCAGAGCCCTGCATATCAAAATAAGCAAAAGCGGCTGTGTCGAAATATTTATAGGAGTTTTTTATATCGGAAATTCCTTTGAACTGATCGGGCGTACCATTGGCAGCTACTTTGGTGGTATAAACGGCTACGTTATGGCCGTTAACGGAAACTTTATAACGCTGGTCCAATAATTCTCCCGCAGGGGCAGGGTATACTACGATCTTATTTTTAGCTTTACCGTGCCCAAACACGGAAAGCGCGGCCAAAAATAACACAACTGTTAATACCGGCAGGCGTAATGTCTGCACCAAAAAGTTTAATTTATTCATCGGTTGTAAATTTAGGTTGGATTAAATGAGAGATATAAATGTCGGTAAAAGAGAGGGTATAAAAGAAATAAATTTCTATTTGTAAAAAAACACGAAACAAATAAATTTGTAGCCTTTATTCTTAAAAGCATAAAAAATGATGAAAAGGGTAAGTTCAATTTTAATGATCGTTATCGCTGCCTGTATGTTACAGGCATGTAGCGGCAATGCAAAAAAGGAAAGTTTATCAGATGCCAACATTAAGCAGGGCCTGCCGCCCATTACGGTAAGCGAGGACGATGCAAAGTTTGCTGTTGAAGCAGCGGAAATAGGTATTAACGATGTGGAGCTTAGCAATTTCGCGAAAGGTAAATTGAGTAACAGTAAGGCAAAAGAACTGGCTGACCTGATTTTAAAAGATTACCTGAAGATCAACGAAGAGCTGATGGCTATTACTACCCCCCAAAATATTCATTTCCCATTTTTGCTTAGCAGCGACGGGCAACAAGCTAAAGATGAATGGGAACAAAAAACAGGCAATGATCTGGATAAGGCTTATGTGGATAAAATGGCCAGCGACAATGAAAAAGCGATCAAATTATATGAAGACGCAGCCAGTGATGTGCAAGATGCGGCGATTAAGGCGTTCGCAATAAAAAACCTGTTGGTATTAAAAAAGCATTTGGCGGCTATTAATGCAGTTCATGATAGTATAAAATAACACTGTCCTTAGCGCTCTTTGTGAAAATCTTCACGGCCCCCTTTTTATTTTGCTTTAATACAAAATATTCAATTAATTTAGCTCACTATGAATGAATCATTATTTAAGTATATGAAAGTGGGACTGGTGCATTTTATGGCCTTCCCCGATACCATAAAAGGCGAAGGGCCGGTAGTGGAAACCATACGAAAAATTGCGGTTGACGATTATTTTAACGCGATAGAGATCACCACAATAAAAAATGACGCGGACAGGTTGAAAGTAAAAAATATGCTGAAAACCGCGCACATGACCGTGACCTACGGCGGCCAGCCGCGCCTGCTTACTACCGGGATGAATATTAATGACCTGGATAAAGATGGACGCCAGCGCGCGCTGGCAAATTTAAAGGCAGGTATTGACGAAGCGTATGAAGTGGGTGCCGTTGGCTTTGGTTTTTTAAGCGGGAAATATGCCGAAGAAACAAAGGAGGAATCTTTTCAGGCCTTAGTGAAATCAACTCGCGAAATATGCGATTATGCCAAATCAAAAGGCGATATGCAGATAACGCTGGAGGTTTTTGATTATGATGTAGATAAAAAAGCGCTCATAGGGCCGGCAAACCTGGCCCTGCGCTATGTGCAGGAAGTAAAAAAAACAAACGATAATTTTGGCTTAATGGTCGACCTGAGCCATATCCCCCTGATACATGAAACCATTGAAGAGGCCGTTTTGCCGGTTAAAGATTATATTACCCATGCCCATATTGGTAATTGTGTAGTGGCAAGCCCCGATATGCCTGCCTACGGCGATGTGCACCCCCATTTTGGTTTCCCCAACGGGGAGAATGACGTACCAGAAGTAGCTGCGTATTTAAAGGTTTTGCTGGATATTGGCTACCTGAACACAAAGAAACCGCCAATGTTGAGCTTTGAGATCAGGCCGTTTGGCGATGAGGACCCAGAGGTGGTAATTGCCAACGCCAAGCGGACATTGAACCAGGCATGGGCAATGGTGTAACTTATTATGTAGCTTTAAAACTGATATGAAAATTGTAGTACTGGATGGATATACCCTTAATCCTGGCGATTTGTCATGGGATGCGTTAAAACAATTGGGCGACGTGACGATATATGAAAGAACGCCGTATGCCGAAATTGTTGGGCGCTGCACTGGCGCGGCGGTGGTGTTAACCAATAAAACACCACTGGATGAAGCCACCCTGAACCAGTTGCCCCATCTAAAATATATTGGCGTACTGGCCACCGGTTATAATATTGTTAATACCGAAGTTTGTAAACAAAAGGGAATAATTGTAAGCAATGTGCCGGGTTATGGTACCGCATCTGTAGCGCAATTTACTTTTGCCTTGTTGCTGGAACTTTGCCACCACGTGCAGCGTCATGGCGACGCGGTGATGGAAGGCAAATGGATGCGGTCTGCCGACTGGTGTTTCTGGGATTATCCTTTAACTGAGCTTTCCGGAAAAACTCTAGGAATAATAGGCTTTGGCAACATTGGTAAAAAAGTTGCTGATATAGCTACCGCATTTGGGATGAACATTATAGCAACCGGGCGCACACATACTGCTCAACCGCACAGAGAAAACTTTAAATGGGTGAACCTGCCCGAGCTTTTGGAGCAAGCAGATGTGATAAGTATACATTGCCCGCTAACCCCCGAAACACAAGGGCTGATAAATACAGAGAATTTAAAAAAGATGAAACCCTCGGCCTTCTTGATAAATACGTCAAGGGGCCCCATCATTGTAAATGCCGACCTGGCCGATGCGCTGAACAACAATACTATTGCAGGCGCAGGTATTGATGTGCTTTCTGTTGAGCCGCCACCCTCCGATAACCCGCTTTTTAAAGCGAAGAACTGCATCATTACTCCGCATATAGCCTGGGCCACCAAAGAGGCACGCGCCCGCTTAATGGGTACGGTGGTTGATAACCTTGCTTCGTTTATAAGCGACAGGCCGGTTAATGTGGTGAATAAGTAATGGTAAAAATTTATTGAAACATATTAGTTTTCAGGTGGTTTACTTATAACACAAAAAAATAAACCTATGAAAAAGCTAAGTTCAATTTTAATGATTGCAACGTTTGG
>CAISKH010000644.1 GCA_903885865.1 uncultured Mucilaginibacter sp. | reverse complement strand
GTGCAAATGCACGAAAATATTGTTGGTATTGATTCGGCCATATTTATGCACCCCAAAATATGGAAGGCCAGTGGCCACGTTGATGGTTTCAGCGACCCCATGATAGATAATAAAGACTCTAATAAACGCTACCGTGCCGATCAGTTGCTGGAAGATAAAATAGCCCGCTACGATAAGGATGGCAAAACCGATAAAGCCGAAGCATTGCAAATAGCGATGGATGAGGCGCTGAAAAATGAGGATCTGCAACGCCTTAAAGAGCTAATAATAGAGCATGAAATTGCCGACCCTGTAAGCGGTACCCGCAACTGGACAGACGTACGCCAGTTTAACCTCATGTTCAGCACCCAGATGGGCGCCATAGCTGATGATGCCGACCTGATCTATCTGCGCCCCGAAACCGCGCAGGGTATATTTGTAAATTATTTGAACGTGCAAAAATCGGGCAGGATGAAGATTCCGTTTGGTATTGCCCAAATTGGCAAGGCTTTTCGTAACGAAGTTATTGCCCGCCAGTTCATCATCCGCATGCGGGAGTTTGAGCAGATGGAAATGCAATTTTTTGTACGCCCCGGCACCGAGATGGAATGGTACAAAAAATGGAAAGAAACCCGCCTGCAATGGCACCTGGCTCTGGGTACCGACGCGGCCAAATACCGCTTTCACGACCATGTAAAGCTGGCGCATTATGCCAATGCAGCGGTTGATATTGAATATGATTTTCCATTCGGGTTTAAAGAAGTGGAAGGCATACATAGCCGCACCGATTTCGATCTGAGCCAGCATCAAAAATTTTCGGGCAAAAAAATGCAGTATTTTGACCCGGAACTTGACGCAGACGGCAAGCCTTATGGTAACTATATCCCTTACGTAATTGAAACATCTATTGGTTTAGACCGCATGTTTTTGCTCACCATGATCAATGCTTTTGACGAAGAAGACCTGAGCACCGACGAAAAACAGGATAGCCGAACCGTATTGCGCCTGCACCCCTGCCTTGCCCCTGTTAAAGCCGCCATTTTCCCGCTGATAAAAAAAGATGGTCTGCCCGAAAAGGCGCGAGAGATTATGGATAAGCTAAAAGTAGATTTTAACCTGCAATACGAAGAAAAAGATGCTATTGGCAAACGCTACCGCCGCCAGGATGCTATTGGCACTCCATTTTGCGTCACTGTGGACCATCAAACGTTAGAAGACGATACTGTAACTATTCGCCACCGCGATACCATGCAGCAGGAGCGTGTTGCTGCCAGCGACCTGGATAAAATTATAGGGGAACTGGTGAGCTGGAAAAATTTGCTGAGGTAAAACAGAAAGAATAGCTTTTATATTCCATTTTCTTTGACGACTTTCCGCATCATCACAAACTGTGATGATAGGTTATCTTGGGGGTATGTCATCACAAATTGTGGGAAGATATTCTGCCTTTCAACATCCGATACGGTTAGCAAAATAACAACCCGGCCCGCTTAAATATTAAGCGGGCTTTCGTACATAGAATTATTGTTAATTATTGTGTAATGCGTTTTTTAAATAATAAATTATACTTTTATTTTTATTTAATTAAACTAATTAACTGATACGGGTTGAAACATTTTTGCGCTTTATTTTTTATTTTTTTCAATCTGGTTAGCTTTAACCTGTTCGCAAAGCTGCAAAACAACAGTAATGACAGCCTGAAAAGGTTGATCGTTCATGCGCTAAACACCACTAAACTGCCCGATACGCTCACCATAGGCCGCATCGACAAATTGGCCGAAGGATATTATGAATCATATCCCGACAGTACACTCTATTACGGTAAGCTTGAAATCGAATTATCAAAAAAAATAAATTACCCATTGGGTATTGCCAATGGCACCGTACAATTAGCCACAGTTAACACCTTTAGGGGCAATTATACTGAATCGGCTAAAAACTATACTGCCGCCTTAAATATATACCTGCAATTCCATAACAGCCACGGCATTAGCATAAGCTATATTGGCTTAGGCCGTATACAGGATTATTTAGGCAACTATGATAATGCCATCAACCTGTTTAATAAAGCGCTCGCTTTAATTATAAAAACACATAATGAGGTAGATGAAGCCGAATGTTATAACATGATGGGCGTTACTTATGATAATAAGGGCGAGTTTTCAAAAGCATTGGATAGCTATTTTAAATCGCTTATAATTAATATTAAACTTAAGGATGACCTCGCGGCGGCAGATAAATACAGCAATATTGGCGTTGTTATGCAGGAATTGGAGCTTTACCCAAAAGCATTGGATTATTATAACCGCTCGTATCGTCTTTGGAAAAAATTAGATGATAAGCAGGGCATCAGCGTAGCAACTCAAAATATAGGCGAAACATTAATTTATCAAAAAAAATATAAGCAGTCTATTGGTTATTTAAATACTGCGTCGGTACTTTTCCATCAGTTGGGCGATCAGGATGGCATAAGCCTGGTTGATTATGACTTCGGGTTGTATTATTATTATACCAACCGTATCGATTCGGCTATTCATTACCTTAACCTTTCCCTGCTGTCGGCTAAACAAAACAAAATTAAATATAATAAAGCCAATGCTTTCGTGGGGCTGGCCCTGGTATATAACCTTGAAAAAGATTATCAACATGCCTATAAGTATGCCGTTAAGGCCCAACATACAGCTGCTAATTTAGGAAACCTGAGCATAAAGGCCGATGCTACTTTACAGGTTAGCAAGGCATTGGCCGGGCTAAAACAGTTTGAAAATGCCTATGATCAGCATAAGTTATACGTAGCTTTAAGAGACAGTATAGACAAGAATGAAAGTATTCATAAAGTTATGCTCTATAACCTGGAGATCGATTTTGAAAAGACCAAGAAAGAACTTGCAGATCAGCAAAATTTGAAAGAAAATATTTATCAGCAAAAAATTCAGCGCCAGGAAAGCGAAAACCAGGTTTATGCCATTATTATAGGTATTATGGCTGTGCTGGTCGTGGTATATTATAGAGGAAAACGTAAACAGCAAAAAATTAATGCTTTGTTAGCAGAAAAGAACATAGAAGTACTGTCGCAACAGGAAGACCTGAATAACCAGGCCGTTAAATTAAATGAGCTTAATTTATTGAAGGACAGGCTGATAGGCGTTTTGGCCCACGACCTTAGGGCCCCCATAAGTACCCTAAGGGGGCTGTTTACCTTAATGATAGATGCCAGCATTACCCGCGAAGAATTTATTGAAATGACACCCAGGGTATTTAATACCCTGGAGCATACTTCCGACTTTTTGGATACCCTGTTATTCTGGATAAACAGCCAGGTTGACAACAGCGAAAAAAACGTTAAAAATTTTTACATAAGTAACGTGGTTAGCCGCGAGTTAACACATATGGAAGACAAGCTGCAACAAAAAAACATAAAAGTAAATGTTAAAATAGCGCCCGATGCCATAGCGTTAGCCGACCCAAATTCGGTAAGGATAGTGATCCATAATTTTTTAACCAATGCCATCAAATTCTCTAACCGCGATAGCATTATTGAAATATCATCAAAGGTAGAGGATGGGGAAAGGGTTACTTTCTGTTTAAAAGACCATGGAGTTGGTATGACTGAGGAATACCTGAACAATTTATTTAAAAACAGGGTAAACAGTTCAGTAGGCACAGAAAACGAAAGCGGCACCGGCATGGGCCTGCTGTTTTGCAAAGATCTCATAGAAAAAAACAAAGGTACTATATGGGTAAAAAGCAGTCTGGGGGTTGGTTCACAGCTGTGTTTTAGCTTGCCATTGGGAATTGAAGTAGTGGTTTAATAGTGGTATCAATATTTTCCTGCAATATTTATCAAAATTTGGTAAATATTTGTTTTTTACCTATTTTTGGTAAAACAAATAATAATGAGAATTATTATAGAAGATGAGTACTTAGCAAATCTTTATGAAAACGGGCAGAGTTTGGGTAAACCAAAGTTCGGCCAGCAAATTGAATTAGCTTTCATAAAAAGGGTTATACAACTTGAACAGGCGCCTGATACCAATACTTTAAGGCAGATCAAATCATTGCATTTTGAACAACTTAAAGGCAACTTGAAGGGCAAAAATTCAATTCGTGTTAAAGATGGCTTCAGGCTAATTTTCAGGGTTGAAAAAGATGGCAACAATAAACGAATTGAAATAATTGCTATCGAAGAACTTAATAATCATTACGCAAAATAATAATGCTATGGGAAATGTAGTTGATAAAAACGGGATAATATTAAAAACGCCAACCGCCTTTCATCCGGGTGAATTTTTGTTAGAGGAAGTGGAAGAAAGAGGTTTGAAAAAAACGGAATTTGCAAAAAGTATCGGCTTGCTGCCCGGCAACCTAAGCGAGTTATTTAAGGGCAAACGCCATATTAATGCCCGTATAGCGGTAAGGCTTGAAAAAATACTGGATATAAGCGCCGAATATTGGATAGGCCTGCAAACTGCCTACGACTTAACTATAGCACGCGAGTTAGAACACGCGTAATTCAGCTCTATTTAGCCAGTGTATACTCTCCCCATAAATCGGTAGCCGATTGGGCTGCCATCCCGACATCTGTCTTTACGTAGCTCATGCCCCCTCCCGGGTAATACGTTGTAATACCATGCACCACTACTTCATTTATCATGAGCTGGTAAGCAAATTTTACAGGGTTGCTTACCGGGATGCCAAGTTGTTTTAACGCTATAGCCAATTCATAAGTATAAACCAATTTGTTATCAAACAATGCTGCGGCTTTGATGCCATCCTGGTTGTAAACCGAGATCAGGGAATCCAAATCCTTTATCCCGTTGGTGCGAATATATTTGGCTTTATTCGCCATGTTATTATTATTAGCAATGGCGAGCGAATCCTTATTTACAGGCGGACTTTGGGCAGATGTCCCTCTTACACTCATTGTATTATCGTCACGATTATCCTCTATTACCCTCACGCCGCTCCCCGCTAAAGAAGAAGCAACGCTATTCCGCATCAAAGACGCAATACTTCTGCGGCCACCGCCGTCCCCCATGTTGGGTATAAACCTATTGGCTTTATCAAAAACGGGGTAGGTAATGCTCATGCCGTCCTTATCCTTTTTTTGGTCTGATCTGTCTATAGTAAGTGTAACCCCTCCATTTATTATCCTCCTTATTATGGCAGGGTCGGTAGCCTGTATAACTACATAAAGGTTTTTATCGTCGTTCGCAATGGTGTAATAAAACTCTGTATGGTTGCTGTAAGCCTGGAATTTATTGTCCCATTCGGTTGCCTTCCCGTCAATTTTTATATCAGCCGGGGCGCGCAGGTTAACTTGCTGCACATTGGGAAGCTTTTGTGCGTTAGCCGTAAGTGCAGTTACTAAAAGTAAAACCGGTAAAATTTTAATAGTGCTCATTTTTATATAAAATAATGATAAGGTTAAAAAACAATTTGATCAAACTTGTGAGGCTTTAAAGCTTCCTGATCCTTTATATAAATTATTGCTTCGCCAGCGTATATTCTCCCCAAAAATCAGCTGGTATGTATCCATGCGGGTTGTCAGGGCTGGGGGGCCGGTGAAATGGGGTATAACTTATGTGTATGGGTCGGGCTCCTGCAAAAAATACAATAGGATTATATCTACCTTCCCCCACGGCAATATTATAAGCAAATCTTTCAGGTTTAGCCATATCGAGGCCTAACAGTGATAAGTCAACAGCCAACTCATACGTATAAACCATTTTATTATCAAATAATGAAACTGCTTTAATGCCATCCCGGTTATTTATTGATGTAAGCTCGGCCAAGCTATTTATGCCGTTAACACTGATATATTTTGACCTGGCAGCTAACTGACTATTATTGGCCATTGCAAATGAATCCTGCCGTACCTTTATATCACTAAAATTTATAGACATCATGTTTTCCTTTTTAAGAGTAGGGTAAGTAGCATCTTTTAAATCAGGGTAAGTAATATTTGCTGCGTCGGCTAACTCTTTTTCTCCGGCTCTGTTAATGCTAAAGGTGACACCGCCCGTCAAAATCATATTGATTATCGCGGGATCTGATGCCTGTAGCGTCAGGTACAAATTTTTATCATCATTTGCCACAGTATAGTAAACATGAGTGGTATCGTTATAGGCCTGGAACCGGTTGTTCCACTCGTTTGCCTTACCGTCAATTTTTAGGTCGGCAGGCGCGCGCAGGCTGGTTTGCTGTACATTGGGAAGCTTTTGGGCATTGGCCGTAAAGAAAATAATGCCCGATAAAAGTACAGGCAATAATTTAGGTAATTGGAATTTTTTCATGCCAAGAAAAGGTTATAGCGGTTTATAGTTATTTAAATATACTCACTATCAATACACTTGTATAAAAATTAACAAACATTAACATTTCTCTGTCATGACCAGACTTAGTTTTTCCTCGCATTTACACACCGGGTTAACTGCCAAAACCCAATTATTTATAACATCGAGTTCTTTGGCTGCACCGCATCCGTCAAACCCAAAAATATCTTCATATTTTACCTTTTTTACATATTCACTTAAATAGATTTTTGATAAGGGCAGGTAGCTCCAATGCCATTTCTCTTCCTGGTAGCCACCGCTCCGGTTTGCATTAAAGGGTTGATAAAATCCATATTTAGCAGCGTTTTTTGTCAGCCATTCATACATCCTCTTTCCGGCGGCTGTTTTATAATAAGCCAGCTTTATATTGGCTAAGTCTATTTCAGTACCCCAATGATGCCTTGACGTACCGGGCATAGACCACCATCGTAAAAGTTTCGAGGCTTTTGCTTTTAAATCCTTTATCCCTGCAAACTGCGCATCGTTCCATTTCAGTTCCCATTTATAATGCTGGTCATCAAACGAACGCGTGCCCGACATAATGCTTAGTTCAATACCATCCTTTAAAGCCGCCGCGTTCATTTTTATATAAGCACGGTAAGTTACCTTTTGTAAAAATATGCCGCGGTTGGGGTAACGACTATCCACTTTTATAAAAGAGGTATCAGCGGTATAATCATAATGCCCTGTTAGAAATCCTTTGGTGATTACCTTGTTTTGAGCTTTGTCGGCGGAAACAAAAAGGGCAATAAATATCCAGGTAAGGAAAAATATCCTTTTAAAAATTGGCATGAAATAAATGTTATAAGGTTAGGTTTAGCGCTTATTGCAATTTTCGTACTTACCCCTTTGGT
>CAISKH010000643.1 GCA_903885865.1 uncultured Mucilaginibacter sp. | reverse complement strand
TACCGCAAACCTTTTGAATTTACCCAGCCCGACAGCAGCAATGTTTTAGCGCGCGCAGAAGTGTTGAATGAACTGAACCATTCCACCGAATTCGGGCAGCTCATTGTTACCTATCCTGAAGCATTAGCTGAAAAAGTGATAGACCGTGCATCGCTGGAAAAAAATACGCTCGAAATTTCGGTAACCAACAAGCTCAGCATTGATTTTATTAACGAGTTTTTGGTGGAGTATGATTTTGACCGCGTTGATTTTGTGTACGAACCGGGGCAATTTTCGATTCGAGGCGGTATTGTTGATATTTTCTCTTTCTCGCATGAGCTGCCTTACCGGGTGGAGTTTTTTGGCGATATGATAGAATCTATTCGCACCTTCGAGATCGAGAGCCAGCTTTCGGTTGAGCAGGTGAAACGCATTACCATAGTGCCCAATGTGCAGTCGAAATTTTTAACCGAAAGCAATATCTCCTTACTGGAATATATTGACGCCGGCACCCAGGTTTGGATAAAGGATGTACAGTTTACCTTTGATATTATACAATCGGGCTATAAAAAAGCCACCCAGTTATGGAACGCGCTAAGCGCAGATGAAAAAAATCAGAACCCGGATTGGATAGACCCCAAATTTGGCTTTACCGACGAAAAACTGATAGCCGACCAGTTGCATGATTTCCCGGTTATTGAGTTTGGCAAGCAATTTTTTTATCAGCCCGACGCGACTATTAATTTTGATATGCGCCCACAGCCGTCGTTCAATAAAGACTTTAGCCTGCTGATACATAATTTTAAAAATAACGAGGCAGAGCATATTGAGAATTATATCCTCACCGATTCGGCGAGGCAGATTGAGCGGCTATACGCCATTTTAGACGACCTGGATAAAACCGCCAAATTTACGCCGATAAGCATTGCGATACGCGAGGGGTTTATTGACCGCGAACAAAAACTGGCCTGCTATACCGATCACCAGATATTCGACCGCTATTATAAATACAAGCTTAAAAAGGGCTACCAGCGTTCACAGGCTATTACCCTGAAAGAACTGCGCGAGTTAAAACCCGGCGACTATGTAACCCATATTGACCACGGGATAGGCAAATACGCGGGACTGGAAAAGGTGGAGGTAAGCGGCAAAATGCAGGAAATGATACGCCTGGTTTATGCCGATAATGATTTGCTGTATGTAAACATTAACTCGCTTAACCGCATATCAAAATACAGCGGAAAAGAGGGCACCGTACCCCGAATGAACAAGCTGGGCACCGATACCTGGGAAAAGTTAAAGAAAACCACAAAAAAAAAAGTTAAAGATATAGCCCGCGACCTGATCAGGTTGTATGCCGTGCGTAAATCGCAGGAGGGTAATTCGTTTTCGCCGGATAGTTATTTGCAAACCGAACTGGAGGCTTCCTTTATTTATGAAGATACCCCCGACCAGGAAAAAGCCACGGCCGATTTTAAAAAGGATATGGAATCGCCGCACCCTATGGACAGGCTGATATGTGGCGATGTAGGCTTCGGCAAAACAGAGGTGGCCATCCGAGCGGCATTCAAGGCCGTTGCCGATAGCAAGCAGGTGGCTATTTTAGTACCGACAACCATTTTGGCGGCCCAGCATTACAAAACATTCTCCGACAGGTTGAAGGACTTCCCCTGTACCATTGATTATGTTAACCGTTTTAAATCAAGCAAACAGATCAAGGACACTCTGGAGAAGCTGAAGAACGGCAAGATACCCCGTCCTTATGTTGTAACTATCTGCGTTACAACTCGTAAAGTAGTTTCCGTCAAAAGGAATTGGATGGAAGGTGACGACAAGTTTAATCGAAACGATTGCTATGTCGATTACCACTACTTGCCCGGCTTCGGTATATATAGCCTTGGCCTGGCTCACCTGATGGGTTCTAATGCTATTACGTTAACTAGCATTACGCGACAACTAATCGATGCT
>CAISKH010000642.1 GCA_903885865.1 uncultured Mucilaginibacter sp. | reverse complement strand
TTGAATGAGGAACCCATCCTGAAAAATGTACCCACCCACCAGTTGGGCAACCCGGATGAGCGGGCGCTTGTTTTTAAAAACCTGAACAAGATGGTAGTAAAAAGAACCAACGGCAGCGGCGGGTATGGTATGCTGATGGGCCATTCGGCAACCGAACAAGAAATAGACGATTATAAAAAAGAAATATTAAAAGAGCCGCGAAATTTTATAGCGCAGCCAACCATAAGCCTTTCGGCGGCGCCCTGCTATATACAGGGGGAATTACAGCCACGCCGCATAGACCTGCGGCCATACGCCCTATGCGGCCCCGATGGTATAGAGATAGTACCGGGCGGGTTAACACGCGTAGCGCTCAAAGAAGGCTCGCTGGTAGTAAACAGCTCGCAGGGCGGGGGTAGTAAGGATACGTGGGTGCTGGCTTAAGCCCCCCGACCCCCTGAAGGGGGAGTGAATGTGCAGATGTGCAAATATGCAGATGTGAATATGAGGAAATTAATAAATGATAAATCAAAAAACTCCCCCTTCAGGGGGCTGGGGGGTATATGCTAAGTAGGGTAGCAGCGAGTTTATATTGGCAAAGCCGGTACATTGAACGTAGCGACGGTATGTTGCGTATGCTTAAAATAAACTACGCTTCATCGCAGGATACGCTGCAGGAATTTACCTGGGAGCCGGTTGTGCGCATATTCGCCGGTTTTGATGATGAGGACGAGGAGAAGCCTGATAATGATAGTCGTGCGGTTTTGAAATACATGGTTATTGGTAAACATAATTCAAACTCGGTAATGAACATTATTACCCTGGCGCGCGAAAATGCCCGCGGGGTGCAGGAGCATATCACCAAAGATCTATGGCAATGCCTTAACGAATATTATCATACCGTAAAAGACCCCAAACTGGAACGCGCCCTGCAACGGGAAGACCCGATAAGCGTACTTGATGTTTTAATAAAACAGGTAATGCTTTATTACGGCACGGTTGAAATTACCATGGAGCGCGGCGAAGGGCGCAGCTTTATGAACATAGGCAAATACCTGGAACGCGCCATACAATCGGTTGATATACTGGATACAAAGTTTGGCTCGATAAGCGATAACCCTGACCTGTTAACTGATACTACCTACTGGAAGCATTTACTGCTTTCGCTGGGCGGATATGAACTGTATTTAAAAACCTACCGCGAGGGCTTTGAGGCCGAGAATGTGTTGGAGCAGGTGGTTTTAAATAACGATTTCCCGCGCTCGGTTATTTACTCGGTAAACAATATACAGCGTTATTTTGAACGGCTGCAAAACGATAGCAATATGGATGATTTCAGGGAGATGTCGTTCAAGATAGGGAGGCTGCAAAGCCGCATTAAATACAGCTCGGTACGAACCATAAGGCAGGAGGGTTTGCATACCTTTCTCACCCAGATAAGAAGTGAGCTTTATGGTATTGCCGATTCGCTGAATGAACATTATTTTGCAAATTCGTGAGTAGAGATTAGTTAATTGGTGATTAGAGATTAGTTGATAATGGGTAGAAATACAATTTTTAATAACCCCCTTTACGCCAAAGGCGAAGAGAGGGTCGACGAGCGTAGCGATGTAGGGGTGAGTAATCGCCGCCAAGCTGTAATGAATGTGATATAATTGAACAAAAATAAAATACAACAACAAAATGCCTGAATTTGAAATACAACATACTACTAAGTATATTTATGATAGTCCGGCGCGCGACAGCGCCAACCAGATCATTCTATACCCTATAAAAGACGCCTACCAGGATGTATTGAAGCAGGAAATTATTATAACGGGCCATCCTATTGTAGATACCCATATTGATTATTACAGCAATGAAGTGGGCAGCTTTACTTACAGCGAGCCGCATTCTATCCTGATAATCAGCTCAAAAATATTGGTTAGCACCAAACACCGCCCGTTCCCGGTAAACGATATTTTCCCTGCACAGCAATGGGAGGACCTGAAACCATTGCAATATATGGTGCCCTACATTGATTTTTTAAAGCAGGAGTATTTTGAAGGATTAGCCGAGTTGGAGCAAATAGTCGAGGCAGAAAGGCTAAAAGATGATACCCCATACCAGGTGGCATTACGTTATTGCCAGTATGTGTATGAAAACTTTGATTACATAAAAGGGGTAACTACTGTTGAAACCACCCTGGATGAAATATGGAAGCTACGGGCCGGCGTATGCCAGGACTTTGCCCATATTTTAACCGAGATGCTGCGCCTGGTAAAAATACCGGCAAGATATGTGAGCGGCTATATCTGCACCGATAAAAACGGTATGCGCGGCGAAGGGGCCACCCATGCCTGGGCCGAAGCCTATATACCCGATTATGGCTGGCTGGGGCTTGATCCTACCAATAACATCATCGCTAATGAAAACCATGTGCGGCTGGCCGTAGGCCGCAATTTTATGGATTGCTCACCGGTAAAGGGCATATACAAAGGCTCCTCGGGCCATACACTGGAAGTTTCTGTATCGGTTGATGATGATAACCCCTTAGTCGGGGAAGAAAAGCCGGTTACTGAACACGGAGCTACAGC
>CAISKH010000641.1 GCA_903885865.1 uncultured Mucilaginibacter sp. | reverse complement strand
TGTATACCATCCCAGTATGCTTTTGTATGTATAAATGGCATGGTATGGTGGGTAAACGGGAAAGCAATAGGGGTAATAGGCACGCGCGCGCCATAATTGACTTTGCTAACAAATAAATAATCGCCTATTAAAAGCGTGTTTTCCATCGATCCGCTGGGGATCACGTAAGCCTCAATAAAAAATATGCGGATAAGAGCGGCGGCAATTAGGGCAAAAATAAACGCGTCGACCCACTCGCGCGCGGTACTCTTTTTCTTTTTTGTACGGGTTTTTTTCCAAAACAGCAAATTCATAGGCCATACGCAGCTTTAAGCTATTTAATCATCTGCATATCTGCACATCTACTTATTTGCACATCAATTTATCCCCCTAAATAACCTGCTCCACCGTATTTTACTGAAGAAAGGCGCGTCATCATCCCAGCTCATCCAAATAAAAAGGGCTTTGCCTACAATATGGTCTTCGGGCACAAAACCCCAATAGCGCGAATCCAATGAATCATGGCGATTATCGCCCATCATCCAATAGTAATTCATTTTAAAGGTATAGCTATCGGTCTTTATGCCGTTTATCAAAATATCTTTACCAATCTGCTGCAGGGTATTGTTTTCATAAACAGTGATGGCACGGCGGTAAATGGGTAGAGTAAGGCTGTCTAACTTTACCGTCCAGCCTTTTTTGGGAATAATAACCGGCCCGTAGTTATCTACGTTCCACTTGTATCTATGATCTTTGTAATGGGCGTCGTACGGAAATACGCCCCATTCGCCGCCTTCTTTCGGTTCTATTTTTGGCGTAACCGATTTAATGTTCGAATATTTTTTTAAAGCCGCAGCGGCGTCAACTGTCATAGTTGGCAAAGTGCTGCCTTCATAGTTTGAAATATGCAGGTCCTGGTATATCTGGGGGTTAATATCCCCTGCCGCCGAAACGTTATAATCTGTTTGCTCGCCGGGAGGGTTGGGTGCGGCCTTGCCATTTACGTAAACCTGGGTGTTAACCACGCTCAATGTGTCGCCCGGTGTGCCCTGGCAGCGTTTGATATAGTTTTCACGTTTATCAACCGGGCGGAAAAATGGAGAATCGGCTTCCATAGGGTAATTAAAAACCACTACATCGCCTTTTTTTACTTCGCTAAGACCGGGCAGGCGATGATAGTTCAGTTCTAAGCCATCCCAATACGCCTTTGTATTAATAAGCGGCATGGTATGGTGCGCAAACGGAAAAGCAATGGGCGTCATGGGTATGCGGGGGCCATAGTTAACTTTGCTTACAAACAGGAAATCGCCAACCAGTAACGATCTTTCCATTGATGGGGTAGGTATAGTATAGGCTTCAATAAAAAATGTCCTGATCAGGGTAGCGGCTACAACAGCGAATATAATGGCATCGGTCCACTCGCGTGTTTTGCTCTTCTTTTTTGTAGTTGTTTTTTTCTTGTTCCAGAATTTCCAGTTCATATTTAAAATATTGCGGTAAAGTAATTTATTATTTAGGATAAATCAAACATATCTTTCACAGAAAAAAATCCTTTTTTATCCGTTATCCATTCCGCAGCTAATACGGCGCCCAGGGCAAAACCGTTGCGGTTATGCGCGGTATGTTTAAATTCAATAGTATCAACTTCCGAATCGTAGATAACCGTATGTGTGCCCGGTACGCTATCAATACGGTACGATTCTATCAGCAGGTCATCAGCCTTTGTGCTATCGTTAACGCTCTCGCCGCCATCGGCTGTTAAAACATTAACCCATTGCTTTTTTGCATCCAGGTTCTCTAATATACCTTCGGCTATGGTGATGGCGGTACCACTCGGTGCATCTAATTTTTGTACGTGATGTATCTCTTCTACCTGCACTTCATAGTAAGGCTGTTTGTTCATCAGCTTTGCCAGTACCTTGTTAACGTGAAAAAATATATTTACTCCAACGCTAAAGTTAGTGGCATATATAAACGAATTATTGCCCGTTTCGCATTGTTGTTTTATTTGGGGCAATTGCTCGTACCAACCGGTGGTGCCCACAACAATGGGTACGCCCGCGTTAAAACAATGCTCAATATTACCCAACACGGTTGCCGGGGTGCTAAATTCTATCGCCACATCAGCCTTTTGCAGGTTTTCGGCGGTAAGTTCGTCCTGGTTGTCGAGATCAATTTTTAATACAATTTCATGTTTACGGTCAATGGCGATCTTTTCAATGATCTTACCCATTTTACCATAACCTAATAATGCGATATTCATTGCTTATTATACTTTTCTTTAGTGGGAGCCGGGCTATCGGGCCATGCTCCTTTATTTAAGTGTAAAGGTAAGTTTTAAACCCGGAATAATTGAACCATTAAAATTTTGAGCGTATAAAGGCCGATCGATGAGGCTGGGTGCAACTTTAAAGGTAAAATTATTATCCATTGAATAGGAGTGCATGAACTTGGCATCGATATAGGCGTCAATGGTTTGCAGCGCCCACATACCTACAAAACCAAAAATGCACAAGTCGCGGTTACGCTCATCGGCCCTTACCTGGTCATTAACGGCCTGGTCGGTTACATTGTAAGTTTGATAAAGTATGTACGTACCATAGTATTTATCAGTAGGGCCGGGGACAGTACCCTTCTCGCGATATTTAGCTATCGCGAGATCCTCGTTATAGTAACCCTGGTTTTTTACAAAATAAACGGCAAATCCGCCCAGGCCGGCATAAACCAGCGGCACTTTCCACCATTTATGATTATAGATCTG
>CAISKH010000640.1 GCA_903885865.1 uncultured Mucilaginibacter sp. | reverse complement strand
GTTTTTATGGGGCGTGCCGATACGGTGCAAACACCAACTATCATCCCAGAAATAAGGTATACTTTTAAATCGGGTATTTATATTTCGGGAAGCCTTGATATTATCCCCAACCGCAAAAAAAATAAACTTGACGGCGGCGACCTTTCGCTCGGCTATGATTTTGATATTACCGATGACCTTTCGGGCGGTATATCTTATTCAAAACTGTTTTACAGTTCAAACAGTACACAGATCTCTTCATCCGTCAGCAGTACATTTAACGGAAACCTTACTTACGATATCGGTGATATTATTAGCCCGTCAGTAAGTATAGATTACAACGTTAACAAACAGGGCATTAATGGTGATGTTTTCCTGAACCTGGAGTTATCGCATGATTTTATTGCCGAAGGCCTGTTTGCAAAGAAAGATATATTGCTGGTATCGCCCACCGTGGCTACAAATTCAGGCACACAAAATTTTTTTGACGGCTACCTGGTTTATCACAAATTAAAAAATGCAAAACGAGACGCGGCAGAAACAAGTTTGCTTGCTGCCTACACTGCCCAACTAAGCGAATATAAGGTGCTTGATTATGAATTTTCTGTACCCATAGAATATAAAACGGGCAATTTTATTTTGCAGTTCACGCCCATATACACCCTGGCCCAAAACCAGTTTCAATCGGCAGCTATTGTAAAAACGCTGGGGTTATCCAGCCGGTCCTCTGTATTTTATTTTAACCTGGGGTTAGCCTTAAAGTTTTAACGGGGGACCCGCATTAAAATAATTTTAGCAGTTTTTCCCTCTTTGCTGCTTGCAGCAGAGAGGGTGGTCGAGCGAAGCGAAGACCGGGTGAGTAAACGGCGCGCGGATTTACAACGAATGCACAGCGGCGATTACTCACCCCGACTACGCTACCGCTGGTCGGCTCTCTCTTCGCTGCGCGGAAAGAGGGCAGGAAAGAATTTTAATACCTTAAAGTTTTAACAAAGCCTTTATAACTCTTAAAGTAATTTTATCATCTTTGCTGCTGATGATTTTTTAAAATCATTATTTGTTAAAAGATGTTAATCAACAGGCCTATTTTGAAAACTAATTCATAAAATCCTGATATTTACTGAGTAATAAACCATTTTTATACCCATGCAATACAAAAAGATCAATAACCTGTTAGGCTGGCTTTGCTTTGTAATAGCTTCTGTTACCTATATTTTAACTTTAGAACCCTCCGTAAGTTTTTGGGATTGCGGCGAATTTATATCGTGCGCCTTCCGTTTACAGGTTGCCCACCAGCCCGGTTACCCGGTATTTGCCATGCTGGGCAAATTGTTTTCACTGCTTTCATTCGGCAATAATGCCAAAGTGCCCTATTTTACCAATATGGGCTCGGCAATAGCCAGCGGGGCAACCATCATGTTCCTGTTCTGGACCATAACCGCGCTTGCTAAAAAACTTCTTCCGGTTGCCGAAGGTGAGGAAGATAAAAACCGCACCCTGTTAATAATGGGTGCAGGTTTGGTTGGCGCTTTAACGTTTACCTTTACCGATACCTTTTGGTTCTCGGCTGTTGAAACAATTGTATTTGCGCTTTCGTCGTTATGCACAGCTATTGTGTTCTGGGCCATATTAAAATGGGATGCCCACGCTGATGAACCCGGCGCCGATAAATGGCTTGTATTTATAGCCTATGTAATAGGCCTTTCTATAGGCATACACTTACTTAACCTGCTAACCATACCGGCAGTATCG
>CAISKH010000639.1 GCA_903885865.1 uncultured Mucilaginibacter sp. | reverse complement strand
CGGGAAAGCCTGATGATCGTATCGGCCTTCGCCGCTAAATTTTTCCACGAGAGTTTACTGGAAACCGATGAGGGCAAAGCCATCGGCCTGAGCTATTTTAAAGAACGGGGTTTTACTACAGATACCATTAATAAATTCGAGCTGGGCTACTCGCCTGATCAATGGGAAGCGTTTACCGGGCAGGCAATAAAGGAAGGGTATCAGCCCGAATTTTTAACAGACAGCGGGTTATCTGTTAAGCGGGATAATGGTTCGCTCTACGACCGCTACCGGGGCCGGGTTATATTCCCTATTCATAGCTTCACCGGGCGCGTGATAGCTTTTGGCGGACGGACGCTTAAGAGTGATAAAAACGTACCTAAATACGTTAACTCGCCCGAGTCGGAGATATACCATAAATCCAATGTACTGTACGGCTTATACTTCGCCAAGAAAGCTATCCGTGAAGAAGATAACTGTTATTTGGTGGAAGGTTATGCCGATGTGCTTTCAGTTCACCAGGCAGGAATAGAGAATGTGGTGGCCTCATCGGGCACATCGCTGACTGCCGAACAGATCAGGCTGATAGGGCGCTTTACAAAAAACATCACCATATTATATGACGGCGACGCGGCGGGTATAAAAGCATCCCTGCGAGGGCTGGATATGATATTGGAAGAAGGGCTTAATGTAAAAGTGGTGCTCTTCCCAGATGGGCATGACCCGGATTCGTACGTGCGGTTAATGGGCACTAACGGTTTCAAAAAGCATATTGAAGAAAATAAGAAGGATTTTATCCTTTACAAAACCGACATCCTGCTTAAAGAAGCCGGAAACGACCCGATAAGGAAATCGGAAGTGATACGCGAGATCGTTGAAAGCATCGCCAAAATACCCGATTCTATAAAAGCCTCCGTATTTATAAAGGAATGCAGCCACCAGCTGCAAATTGATGAACGCGCGCTGCTATCCGAGCTGAACAAAATGAAACTGGGCAAGGCCAGGAAAGATTCGCAACAACAGGCAACCAGGGCGGTAACACCGGCTGAAGATATATTGGCCGATGAGCCGGTTGAGGAAATAAAAGAAAATGCTTCCCAGGAAAAAGAGATAGTCCGCCTGCTGTTATTGTACGGCAATAAAATGATAGATTGGGATGGTATTGCCAATACCTATATCGGGCCGTTTATGATTGCCGAGTTAAACGACGTGGAATTTGAACACCCTGCAAGCAAAGCCTTTATAGAAATTTATAGTAAAGAAGTGGAAAATGGCGTATTGCCCGAGGAACAGCATTTTATCCATTATCCTGATAAAGATATTGTCGACCTGGTAGTTACACTAATAGCCACCAAATATACGTTAAGTGAAAACTGGTACGAGATGCACAAAATATTGGTACCCGATGAACAGGTTAACATGAAGGCGACCATATTGGGCGCGATATTTCACTTAAAAAAGCAGAAAGTGGGAAAGATGCTGCAAAGCCTGCGCAATGAATTGCAAAAAGCGCCAAGCGAAGCCGACCAGGAAATACTGCTTAACCAATATATGCGGATGAAAAAGGTGGAGAAAACTATTTCTGATTACCTGGGTTCTGTAATATTAAAATAATGGCGCAGCACAATGACCTGGGCCGGAAAGGGGAGAGCCTTGCAAAAGCGCATCTGGAAGAAGCGGGTTACGAGATATTAGACGAAAATTGGACACACGGCAAATTGGAGATTGACCTGATTGCTTATAAAGACAGGGTTATTATATTTGCCGAGGTTAAAACACGCACAGGTAACGGTTTTGGCGAACCGGAAGATTTTGTTGATGCCCGCAAACAAAAACTCTTAGCTACTGCTGCTGACGAGTATATTTATTTAATGAACCACCAGGGCGAGGTGCGGTTTGATATTATTGCCATTTTATTTAACAACGAAACAAATTATAAACTAAAACATATTGAAGATGCCTTTTGGCCATCAGCACCTGAATTATGAAGAACAGACACCTATTTCTCATCGCTGCAATAACACTCCTTATTTATAGCTGCCAAAACAAACCATTGGAAAACGGGAACGATATTACTATCAGCCCCGAATCAGGAACAACCTATAAAGCTGGGGACGCGGTAAATGTAAATGTTCATTACCCGGCTTCGGTTAAAGCAGATTCGATAGTGTATTTGCTGGATTCGGTTAAGGTCGCTTCCAAAAAAGATTCATCAGCCCTCAGCCTGAAAACAGATACCATGGCGTTAGGCGCAAGGGTTATTACCGCCAAAGTATACCAGGGCGGCAAAGCGCAGGATGTATCAACCAATTTTGTATTACTGGCCGCCAAAGCGCCCGAAGAATTGACCTATACGGTAATAAGGAAATACCCGCATGATACCAGCGCCTATACAGAAGGGCTCTTGTACCAGAATGGTTATTTATATGAAAGCACAGGCAACAAGGGGCAATCGGATCTAAGGAAAGTAGACCTGGAAACCGGCAAGGTTGTTCAGCGACAAGCTATCGACCCGAAATACTTTGGCGAAGGCAGCGCCATAACAGGCGATAAAATTGTGATGTTTACCTATAAAGATAAAATTGGTTTTGTGTTTGATAGGAACACCTTTAAACTGCTTAAAACCTTTAACAATAACGTCGGTGTTGAAGGCTGGGGCGTAACTTTCGACGGTAAAAAAGTGTACCTGGACGACAGCACTAACCGGATATGGTTCTTAGATAAAAACGATTACCACCAAACCGGATTTATTGATGTATATGACAATAAGGGCCCTATAAACATGGTGAACGAACTGGAATATATCGACGGTAAATTATATTCAAATGTTTATACAACGGATACTATCCTGGTTATCAACCCCAAGACTGGTGCGGTGCTGCAAAGGGTAAATATGAAAAGCCTATGGCCAAATTCGCAGCGCCCCAAAGATTTTGATTATGCCAACAACGTGCTCAACGGTATAGCCTGGGACGAAAAAGGCAAACGCCTTTTTGTAACCGGGAAAAGATGGCCCTATGTGTATGAGGTGAAGTTTCACGCCCCGGCCCCCTAAAGGGGGAGTTTTTGAAGCGCTTGTAGTTACTCCAAGCCTTTTCCACTATTGTTCCCCCTTCAGGGGGTTAGGGGGTTCGCCAGCTTTTATACATATTGATCAATCCATTCGTAGATGAATCATGCGACGAAACCTCATCGTTTGTTCTTAACTCCGGTAATATTTTTCCGGCTAATTGCTTGCCAAGTTCAACTCCCCATTGGTCGAAACTGTAAATGTTCCAGATAATGCCCTGCACAAATATTTTATGCTCGTACATAGCTATCAATGAACCTAAAGTACGCGGGGTTATTTTTTTAACCAGGATAGAATTGGTAGGCCGGTTACCTTCAAACTCTTTAAACGGCGCCAGTTTCTCAATTTCGGCTGGTGTTTTGCCCGATGCTTTTAATTCGGCAACTACTTCCTCATGGGTTTTGCCATTCATTAATGCTTCGGTTTGCGCGAAGAAGTTTGATAGCAACATGGTATGATGTTCGCCCAGCGGGTTATGCGTTTGCGCAGGTGCTATAAAATCGCAGGGAATTAGTTTGGTGCCCTGGTGTATCAGCTGATAAAAAGCGTGCTGTCCGTTAGTGCCCGGCTCACCCCAGATGATGGGGCCGGTTGAATACTCAACCGGTTTGCCGTTGCGGTCAACGTGCTTGCCGTTGCTTTCCATATCGCCCTGCTGAAAATAGGCGGCAAAGCGGTGCATATATTGGTCGTACGGTAATATGGCGTTGGTTTCGGCCTCGAAAAAGTTATTGTACCAAATACCTATTAACGCCAGTATAGTTGGCAGGTTTTGGCCGGGCTCCGCAGTTTTAAAATGATTATCCATAGCATGCGCGCCGGCCAAAAGTTCGGTAAAGTTTTCAAAACCGATACTCAGGGCGATAGATAAACCAATGGCGCTCCATAACGAATAACGGCCGCCAACCCAATCCCAAAACCCGAACATATTGTTGGTATCGATACCGAATTTTGAAACACCTTCTGCATTGGTTGACAGCGCCGCGAAATGCTTGGCTACATCATTATCCTTGCCGCCGCTTTTAATGAACCAGTCGCGGGCGCTATGGGCGTTGGCCATGGTTTCCTGCGTGGTAAAAGTTTTTGAGGCGATTAGGAACAGCGTAGTTTCGGGGTCAAGCCCTTTTAGGGTTTCAACTATATGCGTACCATCTACATTAGATACAAAATGCAGGTTCAAATGGTTCTTATAGGCTTTAAGCGCTTCGGTAACCATTACCGGCCCCAGGTCTGAGCCACCGATGCCGATATTTACCACATCAGTGATCGGTTTGCCTGTATAGCCCTTCCACGAGCCTGAAATAATGGCTTCGCTAAATTCTTGCATATGCTGCAATACCTTATTTACATCGGGCATTACATCTTTTCCATCCACATAAATTGGTGTATTGCTTTGGTTACGCAAAGCGATATGCAGTACCGGGCGGCCCTCTGTGGCATTGATCACTTCACCGCTAAACATGGCTTCTATCGCATTATTTACCATACACTCTTTTGCCAACTGTAGCAATAAGGCTATAGTCTGGTCGGTAATGCGGTTTTTAGAATAATCAAGCAATATTTCTTCAAACTGAACAGAGAATTTGGTAAATCTTTGATTATCAGATTCAAATAAACCTTTCAGGCTTTCAGAAACCACGTCGATATAATGGTCGGCTAAATATTTATAGGCTTGGGTAGTGGTGAAATCAATGTTTGGCAGCATAATTGATATTTTTAGTGTAACAAAAATAGAATTTAATATTAAGCTCTATATTAAATTTTTACTAAGCTGATACAGGTGTTATACTAACAGGTTACTATGAACGTTTGTTTTGCATTCATAGAATTGTAAAATTTTCAATGATAATTGAAAACTGTTTTCATATTTTAATTTTTTATTTAATATCTTTGTGCTATTGATAAATAAATGATTTGTTTATCATCATTTTAATAATCTTATTTAAATGTACTTGTATCATGTTTGAGAAACTTTTTATGCTTGTTAAAAATAACGCCGGGATGGCGATTATTGACAACCCTGTAATTCCCGTAAAATACCATGAAGCGATGATCAATGAAGCGTCGAGTTCGATCATAGAGGTTTTAAAGGGACAGTTAGAAAATGGTAAGCTGAAAGACCTGATCAAATATTTTCAATTTCCGGGTATTTACAATAACCCGCTTATCAATAGTGCCGTTAATAAATTTGCTAACAAGCTGAACAACTATTACGGTATGGCACCCGAAGAGGCGCTAACTACCGCGAAAGCGCTTATTCCGCCTGTTATGCAAGAAATGATACAACAATCAAAAAGCGGGCAAAATAATGAGTTCGCTTTGGGTAAACTGTTATCAAGCCTAAGCGGCAACTATAATATAAACGCGCTGCTAAGCGAATTGGCCGTGGCGTAAAATACATCCATCTACCTATGGAAGAAAAGGGCTTACCCGTTGAAAAACAGGTAAGCCTTTTTTGTTTTAACAATAGCGATGGGTTTTAAACCCATCGCTATTGTTAAGCGTACTTATTTCTATATTTGCCCCATGACTAAAGAACAGATCCAGGATTTAAGGGATAGGCTAATTTCCCTGAGGAGGCATCTTTGACATCGACAAGAAGTTAGAGGCCTTAAAAATAGAGCAGGACGTAACCCTCGGCCCGAATTTTTGGGACCAGCCCAAAGAAGCCGAAAAGGTTTTGGCCTCCATCAAAACAAAAAAAGTGTGGACAGACGAATACCAAAAAGTAGCATCAATAATTGATGATACGGTGGTGCTTTTTGAGTTTTTTCAGGCCGGGGATGCTACCGAGGCTGAAATGCAGGAACAATATAATGCGGCCATTAAAGCGGTTGAGGAGCTGGAATTTAAAAATATGCTGTCGGCCGAAGAAGATCAGCTTAACGCGGTACTGCAAATAACAGCAGGGGCAGGCGGTACCGAAAGCTGCGACTGGGCCGCCATGCTGATGCGCATGTACATTATGTGGGGCGAAAAGAACGGCTATAAAGTAACCGAACAGGATTCGCAGGAGGGTGACGTAGCCGGCATTAAAACGGTTACCCTACAGCTCGAAGGTAATTTTGCCTACGGTTATTTAAAGGGCGAGAACGGTGTGCACCGTTTGGTCCGTATAT
>CAISKH010000638.1 GCA_903885865.1 uncultured Mucilaginibacter sp. | reverse complement strand
GGTTCCGGCAAAATCATTCCAGATGTTGGGTGAATCCCAGCCGTCGTTATTCCGGTCGCTGTTATTGTGGTCGGATATCATGAATAAGCCGCCGGCGTGCTGTACAAATTGCAGGATGGCTGTTTTTTCAGCACTTGTAAATTTTATGTTCGGTTCGTCCATCACATAAACTTTGTAATTAGAAAGGTCCTGGGCGTTTGTGTTATCGCCATAAGTAATGCTGCCGGTTACGGGTAATTCTTCAACCTCATAACCGTAGTTCACGCAATCAATACCCCAGCTGGAAAGAGAGCCTTCCCAATACAGGTCGGTAGTTGATGAAGTGACCGTGCTTTGGGCCGGGGTGGGATACCTTTGCGGGTCGGAGCCGGTGCCTTGCCCCACATAAGGCGCAGGGTGCCAGTAAATATCGTGAACGTCAGCATCTATTACCCAATCTGCATTACCCGCAGTTTGGGCCTTCGTACAATCGAACAGGATTTTAACCTGCGCCGAAGCAGGAGTGAAGGCGATGAAGAAAAGTGCTAAAACAGCATAAATTTTTGACATGCGATTTTTTTAAATGACGTAATACGGAGGGGCCAAAATTTTAAAGGGGAGTAAATATATCAATTGAATGCAAAGCTAACTAGTATTCTGATTCCGGCTTTAGATTAACAGGCTTGCCCTTTTTCCATGCCCCGTAATCTTTAATTAAAGAGGCCTTGTTTTGTTCTGTTAGTTCCGTGTCATCCAATTTGCTCAGGTCGGGTTTGCCGGCGTTTACCCATGCCGTGTACCAAAAATCGGCAACGGTGGTGATAGATGCCCTCATTTGTTGTTCTACCATTCCGTTAAGCACGGTGTGAAATGCTTTGGCATACTCTTCACTTTGTATCGGGGTGTTGTATTTTGTTTTGACAACGTTGCCTTGCTCATCTTTTTTGTAGCGTCTGTCTTCAGGCACCATGGCGCGGGCTTGCCGGTCGGCAGCTAATAAGGTATCGGCCAAGCGGTGCGAGTTTTTAATGATGTTCCATGTTTCTTTGGTCACGTCATCAATATATTTGGCGTCGCGGGTATGCAGGTTATAGGTTTCTCCAAACATCTCAGGCAGGCGCGACTCCCAAAATGAATGAACTCCGTTTTGTTTGGTCAGCTGGCCGTCGTAATATAAAGAGGTATGCAAAGGCATGTTGGCATCGCCCAGGTAATGGCCCAGGTCGGCCGATATAAATAGTATCTCACTTTTTTGTTTGTCTTTAAATGCTTTGGTAAGCTTAGTCATCAGGTCCTGCACGTTCCATGGCAGGTAACCCGATTTCTGCATCACGCTGTCGCTGTACATTTTCACTCTTTCAGCCGGAGTTTGTGGCAGGCTATCGATGGGCTTATCGAATAGTTCAAGGTCGATGTAGTGGCGGGGGCCCTCATTCCTGTCGTTGAACACAAACCGGCGCATATCCGGTCCGGTAGACTCTACAGTAATAAAATCAATGTGATTATAGTAGAAACCCCTCATCTCTTCGGGCAAAGCAAAAACTGCCAGGCGGTTGATATGCTCATGCCCCCAAATACCCCATGAAGACAATGAAATGACCAGCACCAGCAGTGCGG
>CAISKH010000637.1 GCA_903885865.1 uncultured Mucilaginibacter sp. | reverse complement strand
AGCTTTGTGGTACGGCTAAGGTTTATCACGGTAGTATCATTGCTGGCTATCACGCCATCAACCACCAGGTAGTTATTGTTTGCTGCTATTTGCGGCGGTATATATTTCTCCCTGCAGCCAAACAATATGGTTATTAATACTATAGCTGTTATAAACGTTGTTGATATTTTCATGCCGATAATCCCCGGTTAACAAATTTATCCATAAGTATTAATTAAAGCGGCCAAAAAGAGGGCTTTATATTCGTTCCCCGCAAAGTGCAATCGGCACAGTTACGGCTGGAGCCAAAATAGCCTACTGGTACCGGGTTAGGCGGGTTGAATATTTGTGAAAGTGGTATCTGGTTGGGGGCGCCGCCCTGAAATAGGCCATAATCCTTTATCAGTACAGTATCCTGGAAACAATTGTTGTAAGCAGATTTATCCGATCCCCATCCTTGCGTCCAGCTGGTATAAAACACCGTTATACGCTTTTGCTGCGATGTGCCCGCGCTTACGTAACCAAATACCGGTTCGGTGCTGTCAGTAATATTGTGGATATTCCCCTGTATTTGCGATGGCTGCGCGTCGAATATACTACCCAACAGCTCCGTGTTCTTTTTCAGGTTTTGCCAAAAATTAAACGCGTCCAATGTAAGGGCATATTGCTTCACCAAAATGCTGTAACCGACGCTTACTTTTTCCGATGCTGACGGAACGGTGGTCACAATCGTCTGGTATATTACATCCTGCGTTAGTTTGGCCGTTGACGCTAATACTACGTCGGTTGATGGGCTGGTATGCCAGCAAGTATAAATGTCCTGTGCAGCCGTTCGAACAACAGGCCCTAATATTGGATCGTAAATATACCCTGCGTCAAACATAGGATGAAACTCCCAGGTTTCCACGTAATCCCAGCGGTAATAGCGGGTGTTATTGGTAGCATCGTGCGTGTTTACGTATACCTGCAAGCCGTTGGGTTGTATGGTGTAACCAACGCTGTCTATAGGGGGCGAATCCTTACCCGCTGTGAAGTCTGATAAATAGGTAGTATGTGTATTGGTATTGGTAATTATCCGCAAGCGGTATTTGGCCGTTTTGCTTAAACCCAACGCAGCGCTTGCATAGGTGCCGGGCGTAATTTCTTTTAAAAGATAAGTGGTGTTGGCATCGCTTTCCACGGTAACCACCGCGTGAGTTTCGGGCTGAGTAGTGGTTTTGGCATTCAGCCTTACGGTACGGCTCAGTTTAAAAATAGTCGAATCGGTGCCTGTATTGATCAGCCCTTCCACTACCAAGTAGTTACTGTTTGTTGTAATTTGCGGCGGCGTATAGGCCTCGCGGCAGCTATATAATATCGTTATCAGTATTATGCCTGTTATAAACCGCAACACTTTTTCCATTACTCAAAATTACTTCTTCACTTCAAAATTAAAGTATTGAGCACCGGCATTGCCATCAGCTGTAATACCCTCAATTATACCTATGTATTTCCCCTGCTGATCAGAGGTGTAGAACGTTAAATTGTTATTACCTTGTATTTGGGTGGTTACATTTGGCGCCCAATATAGCAAGTTCCTGAAATCAGGCAGACGGCTGCTAACCTGCTGTGGCGTTTCATAAACCGGCGAATAAAATTCACGCCGCAAGCCTAACCCTTCGTAATCAATTATCACCGCTTTAGGATCAATTTCAAAACCGCCCACATCGCCTTTATACGTGCTGAAGCTTAATATACCCTCGGCAACAGCCGGGCCATAAAAATAACGGTTGTGGATCACATCGATCCTTTTAACCTTTAACGGGTCAATAGTATAGGTTTTATCCACATCAAAAACGGGTATGCCATCAATTAATACCAGTGGCCCCTCTTTAATATAATTATCTTCATTATACATAGTTATCTGGT
>CAISKH010000636.1 GCA_903885865.1 uncultured Mucilaginibacter sp. | reverse complement strand
ATTAAAGCATCTATAGCTAAATAACTATAGATGCTTATATTATACAGTATAATACGTTTTTATACGGTATTAATTGTTTTAAAAGTTTAGTCTTTTTTAATAAACTTCCCTTTTTCATCAAAAATAAGATCGCCACCCTTTATTTCTACTTCATACATGGTTTTACCGGCAGCATCGGTTACCCTGCCGGCCTCCTTAATTTTAGCTCCTTTATAATTCGCGCTAACATAAGGGGCAACGGGTGATGGCAGTTCGCTTATTTTTATCGCGTTAACGAGCTCAACAAATTCTCCTTTCGGCGTAAAAGAAGCAGAATTATCCTCGCCCGATTTACCGCCCCAGTTAGCTTCATAATTTCCTTTTTCCTTTTCCCAGCTAACTTTTGCAGCCTGTGGATATTTACTAACCAAGACGGCTTTAACGACTTTGGGCACATCCTTACTTTTTAAGTCTTGCGCTATTACGCCGCTTGTCATAACAAGTGCAATTCCTGCAAGCAATGTCCTTTTCATAATCTTAGTTTTTTAATCAAGTTAAAACATCATTCTGTAGCAAAATTGTATATTATTTGTTGCAAACTGATTATTTATAAATCAGCCTTATTAATTTTCCGGGGGCGCCTGCATACCGTTAGTAGTATCGTCCTTCTCTTTTTCCTTTTTAAACTCAAGCTTACCAAATTTATAACTTAAACTTATTCCAAAAGTACGAAAAGGCACCTGGCGTAAACTTGATTGGCTGAAATCTGTGCCTGCCGTTGTTGAACGCTGGTCTACGTATTTGTTAAACGGATCGGCAGTTGTAAAACCGAAGCTTACCTTTTTGTTTAAAAATTGTTTACGTACAGCCAGGTTATACGAGAAAAATGCAGGGCGCGTACCCTGGATTGTTCTTTGCGAAGAGTTATAATTACCAAATGCCTCGGCTGTCAGATCTTTGCCAAACTCGTATGCTGCATTTAAATTAAGGCGGTAAGTAAACCCGCTTACCGTAGGGTTGCCCTGGTTAACTGTTATACGGTCGGCAAACATGGTATTGGCGCGCAAATTAAATTTATCTGTAACAGGTACCGAGCCAAATAAACTAAGGCCCTCTGTAGTTTCTGTGCCGATATTATGCCGCTGATTTAAAAACACGTTTGAATATTTTGTGCCTCCTATATTTAAAGTGTCATATTGAGTAGTATATGATTGAATGTCGTCCGTATTATACCTGTAAAACGCGGCCACATAAATATTTGCATCATTTTCAAATGATTTATTATACCCCAATTCATAATTATGTCCTATTTCGGGTCTCAGGTTTGGATTACCCGTACTGATGTTATGCGGGTCGCTGATATTATAAAATGGGTTCAGGTCGCCATAGTCGGGCCGTTCAATCCGATACGTATAGCCCAATTTAATTGATTGCGACTTGTCTATTTTATGCGATATTACACCAGAAGGGGCTAAAATATTATATCCGGGAATATGTGCTCCCGGAAAATCGGATGTTGTATTGGTGTACTCATCTCTTAATCCGGCTTTAACATCAATAAAATTTTTAAATAACGAAAACTGCACCGATAGGTAATAGGCATACACAGTACGTTTATAATTAAAGCCATAGGTTTGATTGGCATTGGGTATAAACGCTCCATTGGAAAGTACATCTGTTACCACATTATTATTAATGGTTTCAAACACGCCTTTAGCGCCGGTTTCCAGGATAAAGCTTTTACTAAATGGTTGTGCATAATCAATAGAAATGCCGGTTTCCCGGTCTTTACCCGGATTATTGTTCATTGAACCGATTGAAGGTGAAACAGGTGTTACATAATCCTGCTGTTGAAAAGAATACGAGCTGTTGTTGCTTTGACTGGTTATATAGGAGATATCCAGTTCCTGGCCATCCGTTTTAAAGGTCTTTTTATAATCCATGCTGTAATCCAGTGCATTCGCGTTGAACCGGCTGTTTGAATTACGCAAAGAGATTGTATCAGAAAGTATATTATTGGTTGTCAGCCCTGTTACTGTTTGGTCCTGGTTGGTTAAGCCATTATTGTGATTGTCAAAATGGCTAAAGCCTATGGCGCCCGTCAGTTCATCGTTTTTGGTTATGCTCCAGTTTAAACTTAACCCTGACCGATAGCCGTTCCTTGCAAAGTCGCTGTTTCCCTTTTGATAAAGGTGAGTTAGCGAGCCCTGGCTGTTATTAGTTGTAAAACGGTCGTTAGTGTTTACATTGGTGGTATTTAGCTGTTCATTACCGCTAAATGAAATATTCGCGCCAAAGTTTCCTCTACGGGCATTTAAATTAACCGATCCAACATCTAAACGTGTTCCTGCCGAAAGATTAATAATACCATTAACACCTTGTACTTTATTGTCTTTTAAAATAATATTAATGATACCCCCGGTACCATTAGCATCATATTTTGCACCCGGGCTGGTAATCACTTCAATACTTTTGATCTGGCTTGCCGGTATAGATTGCAAGGCATCGGCAAGGCTGGCGCCGAAAATGCTCGAAGGCTTGCCATTAATTAAAAAACGGATACTGGCATTTCCCTGCAGCTCCACGTTGCCGTCAATATCAACAGTTACCTGCGGAACTTTCTTTAATATGTCTAAAGCTACACCCCCCAGCGAAGTGAGGTCATTTGCAGGATTGTAAACTAATTTGTCGATCTTATTCTCAATAGTTGGGGTCTTTCCTACAATGGTTACGCCATTCAATTCATTTTGAACAGGTGTAAGCAATTGGTCTCCCAATGCAATACTATGTATTGTATTATTGATGATACCATGATTAGCGGAAGTACTTTTGTACCCAATAAACTCAATGGTTATTACATACTCTCCGTTTGGAATATGATCAATAGTAAAATTCCCTTTGCTATCAGAAACAGAACCATTGAAAGGGCTGGGATTGCCTAGCTTAAAAACACTTATGGTTGCATAATCAACAGGCAATTTGGTAGCTGCATCAATAACCTTACCGGTTATTTTGCCGGGTGCTGTGCCTTGTTGTGCTTTAACTGTAATAAACGAAATAAGTAAGAAAACCAGGATATAAATATTTTTCATAGAGTAATTCAACCAATTTGAGTTGCAAAAATGCAGGCCAATGTTGAATTAATTTTGAATTTTTGAATTGATTATCCTAATTATTGTTAACCGGATGACTATTTTATATAGATAAGGCAGATTGGCGAAAGCGGGCAATTTGATTTCCGGCTAAAAACACCTTATAAACAAGGACTAAACAAAAAACCCATTTCATAAGAAAAAAACTCCTTATAAAATGGGATATACTAACTAATCAATAATTAAGCTTATTTCCCGACTTCAATAATATGAAAGGTGCCGGGTATTTGTTTGGGCCGTCCGCCGCCTGGTGCAGCCGCTTCTGATTTTGCTGCCGGTAAATACAAGCGATGCGTAACTACATCAATACCTATTGTACGCGCACTGGATTCGCTGGTTATATTTTCTACGAACTCAAATTTATCGGCATTAATTTCTCTTACCGCACTAATGGTCCCTTCCCGGTTTGAGGCATAAGCCATTTTCAGGCCCGGATCAAAAACCACACCATCGGTGCCCCCTATAGGATAGGTACCAACAGTTTTACCGGTGGTGGCATCCATCACCACCATAGTTTTTGTACCACCACAGCCTAAAAACAAGCGGTTGGTTTTACGGTCGATATCCAAACCGCTCGGCGATTCGCCGCCGTCAATTTTATAGCGGGTTATTTCTTTAAACGTAGTGGCATCAATTACGATCATGCTATTGGTACCTTCGCCATTAATAAATATTTTCCCTTTACCGTCAGAAACTGCTGTTTCGGGCTTATCGTTGAGAGGGATAGTCGCCACCACTTTATCAGCAATAGGGTCGTAAACGCTCGCGTCTTTGCTCCCGCCGTTACAGGTGATGATCTTTTTTGAAAAATCATCATAAAAAATAGCATCTGGATTTTGTCCAACTGCTACTTCTTCCAAATTTTTAAAAGTTTTAAGATCGAAAACGACGATCTTATTGGCCCGCCCCGCGCTTATAAATCCTTTATTTAATGCAGGTATAACGGCAATACCATGAACGCCAGGCGTATTAGGTACGTACCCTACTGAATCGCCTGTAACGGTCGACAGAACATTCACCTGGTTACCATGGGAAGTATATATACGCTTGTTCGCGCCGTCTACCGTGATATAATCCCATCCCCCCGAGCTTGCAATAGGCAGATCTCTCAATACATGAAACCCGGTTTTTTCCTGGGCAATAGCATAGGTGATCATTGAGCTAAAAACAAGGACCAATGCCACTAACTTTTTAGAATTTTTCATAATTCAATTTATTTGGTTATAACAATTATATGGAAATAATCTGTGGAAATATTGAAGAGGAGTTAAAAAATTATTACATCAATGAATTGTTAAAAATTAGTTAGGAAAATAGTTGTTTACATTACCAAATCCACCCTAATGTTACCTTAAAAAAATCATTGAGTTAAGAAATTGCAATCAGTAAAATAAATCAGAATTTCAACAGAATTTAGAGGTGTTCTTTGCGCTTTAACTCACAAAACACCTCTGTTAAATGAATACATTTTTACAATTTAAACATTATCTGCTCTTATTTTTTTTCCTTACTATTTCGTGTTATTCATCATTTGCCCAAACTATCCACGGGAGCGTTTCTGATGCAAAAAGCGGTGAAACATTAATTGGCGCAGTAGTTCATATTGAACATGGTAATACGGTTTTAAATACAACAGTTAAGCTTGATGGCACCTATACTTTTAACCAGGTTCCCGCCGGAAGCTATATGCTGCAGGTAAGTTATATCGGCTACAAAACAACAAAACAGTATGCGGTGGAGGCTGAAAAGGGCAAAGTGGCTGTTTTAAATATAGCCATGCTTTCTGACGCCACCGCGCTTAATGAAGTAGCAATTATTGAATACGCCAGCAAGGAAACAGATAATTCTGCCAGGAATACAGAAAAAATATCTAATAACACCATGAATGTTGTTTCTGCTAACTCGATCGCCATATCACCTGACGTAATAGTGGCCAACGTACTGAGCAGGGTATCGGGCATATCTATCGACAGAAGCAATACCGGCGACGCACAGCATGTGATCATCCGTGGGATGGATAAACAATACAATACCACTTTAATAAACGGCGTTAAAATTCCCAGTCCCGATAATAAAAACAGGTATGTGCCTTTAGATATTTTCCCTGCCGACCTGGTTGAAAGAATTGAAGTTTCTAAAACACTCACTCCCGATATGGAAGGCGATGGTTCGGGCGGTGTGGTCAATTTAGTAATGAAAACCGCGCCCGATCATTTGCGGATAGAAGGAAACGTGGGCACCGGTTACAGTCAATTATTTTTCAATAGAAGTTTCAGCAGCTTTAATGGCGCTACGGTAAACAGCAAATCGCCGGGCGAAATAAACCCGGGCGCCGCTGCATCTATCAGCAACTTTCCATACCAAAACCTGGTAACTAAAACCAGTAATGCCCCGCCAAATGCAAATATTAGCCTAACAATGGGTAACCGTTATTTGAATGATAAATTAGGGGTTATTTTTTCGGGCACTTATCAAAATTCTTACCAGGGCAATAATAGTTTTGTTGTAGTACAGGAAAATACGGTTGGCCCATCACCCGACATTAATACGCCGAACCAGGAAACAGCTTTTCAAAGCTCATACCACCGGCAGTATTCATCGCAACTCAGCCGGTTAGGGACAATTGCTTCCCTTGACTATAAATTTAATCAAAACAACTCGATAAACCTGTTTGGAACCTATTTGCAATTAAACGAATACCGGGTACGCGACACCCATACATCCACTTATAGCGGATACTCCTACCAGGGATATATCAGCACTAATAGCATTGATGATCAGACGGAGACAAGGACCGACCTGCAAAGTATTTATAACATAACCCTTAAAGGTAAACATAAAATAACCCCGGCGTTTTTCTTTGACTGGACTTTGGCAAATTCAGAAGCTACACATAAACAACCGGATATAGCTGAATTTAAAACAACCTATAGCACCAGTCCTGACATACCTAACGGTAAAAACGTGCCCGACCCCAATAACCCCAGCAATTCGGTATTTGTAACCCCTGATATAATTAACGGCCCGGTTGTGGTAGGCAATGAATCAAGAGAATGGACGCATAATACAGATAAAGATATATCGGGCTATTTAAACCTGCATTATGATACAAAAATATTCGGCCGCAAAGCTTTATTCTCTGCCGGTGGAATGTTCAGGCATAAAACAAGGGATAATTTTGTTAATACCTATAGTTTACCCAATACTTTGATTTCGGGTACTAATAATGCGGAACTCTATACTTCCATACCGGACGCAACCTTTTATTTTGATCAAAAACCCGCTAACGCTTATGGCACATCAGCAACCGATCCGGGTGTTTACACCTTCACTGAAAACATACAGGGTGGCTACGGTATGCTAAAATATATTATCACCAACCGTCTTGATGTTTTATTTGGCGTAAGGGTTGAAAACACCTATCAATATTATTATTCTAATTTACCTGTAAACCTGGCCGGGAAAACGGCTACCATAACTTATATTGATTATTTGCCAAGCATTAATGCCAAGTATGCGCTTACAGATAACCAAGCCATAAGGGTATCGTATTTTCAATCGGTTTTACGCCCAGCCTTTGCTGATTTTATACCCTATCCTGATCAAACACCCGATGATGCTTATGCACACATAGGTAACCCCTATTTACAACATACTACAGTAAATAATTATGATTTAAGATATGAGTTTTTTCCGGGTGTTTTTGATGAGTTTATGGCCGGCGGCTTTTATAAATATTTAATTAACCCCATTGAAAAAATGCTTGAACCAGGCGCATTGGGGGCCTTGTTACTCGTTACGCCCGAAAACCTGGGTAATGCCCAAAATTACGGGGCCGAATTTGTGGCTAAAAAATTCTTCGGCAATATAGGCGTATCGGTCAATTATACTTATACCAACTCACAAATTACTACCCAAAAAGATATACAGGTTGTTAATATGCCGGTTTCTAAACGAAGCCAAACAAGGCCGTTACAGGGACAGGCGGCTAATATAGGTAACGCGGCTTTATTATATAAAGATCAGAAAATTGGCTTGGATGCCCAGTTGGCAGTGTCCTATACCGGCGAAAGAATAGCGGCCATATCAAGGTATTACGGGCTGGATACATGGGAAAAACCATCAACCTATCTTGACTTTTCAGCCCAAAAGCAAATAGGCAAGCATTATATCCTTTTTGTAAAGGCGAACAACCTTTTAAATACGCCTTATGAATTGTTTATCAAACAAAACAATACTACCGACTATTCCGGGCTCCTGAAATATGAACACCAGGAAAGCCCCCAATATACTACTGTGGAATACGATCAATATTATGCCCGCTACAATTTAGGGTTCAGGTTCAAATTTTAATTTTCAAATCAATAATCAATAATAAAACAGTAACAATTAATTAAATCAGCTATGAAAAAATTACAGATCATTTCTTTATGCTTATCGCTTTTTGCCCTTGCCTCGTGCAGCAAGAAAACCGATAACGCCGTTGTTTCAGTGCCGTTATACCAGGTAGGTAAGGCTATAAGCAACACCAGTACGCTAACCGCGGGTAGCTATAAGGGCACCATGCTTGCTGGCCAAACATATACCGTTAGCGGCGATATTACCATTAATGCCGGCGATACGCTTTTAATTCAAAAAGGTGTAAAAGTTAATATGACCAATGGCGCCAACTTTATTGTAAACGGCATTTTAGTTAGCCTGGGTACAAGTGATGCCCCGGTTACTATTACAGACCCCCGCAGGTCTAAAACAACCGGTCCATCAACTGCAGCGTCCGATTCAACTTATAAAGGTGGCTGGGGCGGTATTTATTGTAGCAACACCAGTAAGCTGGTGGTTATTAAATGGACACACCTTGATTTTGGCGGCGCGGCTTTAAAAGCGCTTCCGTTCGCGGCAAGCGCAGGGCTGGCAGTAGGTAACCAATACATTTTGTATTTTGAAAACCCGACCGGCGTATTTATACTGGAAGATTCATGGTTATATGGCTCGCCTGACGATGCTACCCGTTTTTATGGTGGATACCTTAACATAATGAGGAACACCATGGAAAAATGCGGCGGCGTTGGCGGCGACGGCTTTAACGCCAAAGGCAGCAGCGTAGGCAATATGGCTTATAACCTTGTTATAGGTGGTGCAACCAATGGTACAAAAACAGCAAGCGACGGTACTACTGCCGGCCCGTGCCAGTTTACCATGTACAATAATACTTATGTTAATGATGGCTTCAGAAACACAGGCGTTTATGGAGCGAGAAGCGGTTCGGTTGAAATTGAAAACAATTCAAGGGCGTTAGTATACAACAACCTGATAGTTGATTGCGATTTTGGTGTGCGTATTGCAGGTGGCCCGGCAGGCGCTAAAGTTTACCTGGCCGATACATTAACCAATACAACAGGCCCTATTTTTAAAACTACTTACGGCTACAACTATTATTATGTTGATAACGCGGCAATGGCCGGCCAGATAGTGCCAACAAGCGTAGCGCAGGCAGTAGTTACCCATCCGCAAGCTACTGATATTCCGAATATGGCTGCTTTCCTGGGTTCTTCCTATACTTTCGGGTTTGTTTATGACGGCACTTCGCTGGTTGGAAAAAACAATCCTTTGTTTGTAAACTACCCGCTTCCGGCAGCTGCTAATTTCTGGGTTACCCAGGCATCTGTTGACAGCTATAATTTCCATTTGCAATCCAGTTCGCCTGCAGCAGGTAAAGGAACTACTAACAGCGCTTTAATTAAACCAATTACTGCCGGTATACCTATCGATCCGGTTTTTGGTTCAAGCGAAATCACCCTTCCTGGTGCCGACATGGGTTGCTACCAGTTAAACGGTAATGGCAATCATCATTAATATTATT
>CAISKH010000635.1 GCA_903885865.1 uncultured Mucilaginibacter sp. | reverse complement strand
CCGTTGGCTTCAGCCGAATCAATAATTGCAATGTTCCCTGTATTCAGACATTCGATCGATTTCCGGATATCCATCGGTATGCCCAAAAAGCGCGCTAACCCGTTTCCCGACCCGCAGGGGATTATACCCAATACGGCGTTGCTTCCCGCTAAGGCAGATGCCACTTCATTTACTGTACCATCGCCGCCTACAGCTACTACCAGGTCATAATTATTAATGGCCCCTGCCGCTACTTCACTGGCATGTGCCACACGGTCAGTAAATACGATGGTGGCCTGGGCATCCAGGTATTTTTCAATTAGCCGGGGCACGCCACCCTTCTTCTTACCCCCCGATATAGGATTTATAATAAATAACGCCTTTTGTTTCAATTAATATATTTTTTTCAGCTACCAAAAGTAAATGTTTTCGACTTTGTAAAAAATTGTTTTATTTTTGCCGCACAATAGTGGACTGATTTAGTTGCCGCGCCCAAACTTATCGGATGGGCAGGGCCGGATTGCAACCACGTAAAAAAGTGCTAAAACCCTGCTTCTTTACAAAGTTCAGCTAAATCCTTCTTTTCTATTTTTACTTTAAACAAATAAAAAATATGCCTTATTTATTTACCTCAGAGTCCGTATCAGAAGGACATCCTGATAAAGTTGCCGATCAGATATCGGACGCATTAATTGATAATTTCTTAGCACTTGACCCTGATTCAAAAGTTGCCTGCGAAACATTGGTTACTACAGGGCAGGTTTTTTTGGCCGGTGAGGTAAAATCAAAGGCATACCTTGATGTGCAGAAAATAGCCCGCGAGGTGATCAACAAAATTGGTTATACTAAAGGGGAGTACATGTTTGACGGTAGCTCATGCAGCGTATTATCGGCCATCCACGAGCAATCGCCGGATATTAACCAGGGTGTTGACCGCCAGGCCAAAGAAGAGCAAGGCGCCGGCGACCAGGGCATGATGTTTGGCTATGCCACCATTGAAACTGACAACTATATGCCGCTGGCTTTGGATATTGCCCACGCTTTATTAATTGAACTGGCAGCCATACGCCGCGAAAATACCGATATCAAATATCTTCGCCCGGATGCAAAATCGCAGGTAACGTTGGAGTATGATGATGATAACAAGCCAACCCGTATTGACGCCATTGTAATATCAACCCAGCATGATGATTTTGGTGAGGAGAAGGCTATGCTGGAGAAGATCAGCAAAGATATTGTAGGTATATTGATACCGCGCGTAAAAGCTAAGTACCCCAAATATGCGCATTTCTTTAATTCGGATATCAAATACCATATTAACCCTACGGGTAAATTTGTCATCGGTGGCCCGCATGGCGATACCGGCTTAACCGGCCGTAAAATAATTGTTGATACTTATGGCGGCAAAGGCGCGCATGGCGGCGGTGCATTTTCCGGCAAGGATCCGTCAAAGGTAGACCGATCAGCAGCTTATGCTACACGCCATATTGCCAAAAACTTAGTTGCAGCGGGCGTTTGTACCGAAGTTTTGGTACAGGTATCCTATGCTATCGGCGTGGCCCAGCCCATGGGTATTTACATAAATACCTATGGAACCGGGAAAGTTAATTTAAACGATGGCGAGATAGCCGCTAAAGTAGATGCAATATTTAATATGACGCCTTACGCTATAGAAACCCGCTTTAAACTTCGTAACCCTATATACAGCGAAACCGCTGCTTACGGCCATTTTGGCAAACCAAGTGAGGTTGTAACCAAAACCTTTACCCACCATGACGGCACCATAGTTAAAAAAGAAGTGGAACTGTTTACCTGGGAAAAGTTGGATTATGTTGATGCTGTAAAAAAAGCTTTTGGATTATAATAAGCTCTTTTAATTTGATTTTTTAACTTAGGGCGATGGATGTTTCCATCGCCTTTTTTTATAACACCATGCACCATCCCGAAGAAAACCCCTGGCAGATAACATCAGAAACGGTAGTCTACAATAACCCCTGGATAAATTTAACCGAATACCAGGTTATCAATCCATCGGGTAACCCGGGCATTTATGGCAAAGTGCATTTTAAAAACAGGGCCATTGGCATTGTTCCGCTTGATGAGGATCTGAACACATGGTTAGTGGGCCAATATCGTTTTGTGCTCAACCAATACAGCTGGGAAATACCCGAGGGCGGCGGCCCCATAGCCGACGACCCCCTACAAGCGGCAAAACGCGAATTACTGGAAGAAACCGGCCTTAAGGCCAATAAGTGGGATGAAGTGCAGCGTATGCACCTCAGTAATTCAGTAAGCGACGAATTATGCATTATTTATGTGGCGCGCGGCCTTGAACAATTTGAAGCCGAGCCGGAAGATACCGAGCAGCTCCTTATTAAAAAGCTGCCGTTTGAAGAGGTGTACCGCATGGTTTGCGCGGGCGACATTACCGATTCGGTTACCGTAGCAGCGGTATTAAAGGTAAAATTACTATTATTGGAAAACAGGTTGCCGTAGTGACGCAATGCTTTGCGTCTCGGGAGACAAATATCCTTCAGAGACGCAAAGTATTGCGTCTCTACAAATTATTTTTAATTTAGCCCGGTCAATTAATCCATGAAAAAGTTCCTCGGCTATTTCTTGTCTCCGATTGCCATTGTGGCCTTTTTACTGGCGCTTTGCATCTTTCAGCCTGTACAATGGATATGCTACCGTTTTTTTGGCTACAAGGCGCATAAGCGAGCGGTCGACCTGTTAAATTTCTGCCTTACAGGCACTATGTATATTTTAGGTAACAATGTTACCTTTATTAATAAACAAAATTTGCCTGTTGGGCGCCCCATGATATTTATATCCAATCATCAAAGTTTATTGGATATTCCGCCCCTTATCTGGTATCTCAGAAAATACCATGCTAAGTTCATTTCTAAAATCGAGCTAACCAAAGGCATCCCTTCTATATCCTATAATTTAAAATAT
>CAISKH010000634.1 GCA_903885865.1 uncultured Mucilaginibacter sp. | reverse complement strand
CAACTAATTCAACTTCGGGGCAATAGGTATTAATGATGGAACGAAGGTTCTCAATATTATTAGGCTCGTCATCAATTATAATACTGCGGATATTCATCGCCTGCAATTTATGATATCCAGTTTATAAGTACGATGACTACCGTTGTACCCGACGCGTTTGACGTGATATTTAAGGAGGCGAACTGACCGGTATAAACTTCATTTAATAGTTTAATACGTTCTTCGCTCAACTTTAAGCCGTATGCACCTTCGCCGTAATTTGCATTATTTTGCTGAAAGCCGGGGCCGTTATCGCTAATTGAAAATTGAAGATTGTTATCGTTCAGACTGATAAGTACCCGGATAACGCCCTTTTCGCGCAGATTTGCTACGCCGTGTTTTACGGCATTTTCTACAAACGGCTGCAAAAGCATAGGCGGCACTTCGGTATTGGCTAAGTTAATTTTATCGTCAATTTTTAACTCGTATTGAAAATTAAACCGCAATTGCTCCATCAGCAGGTAATCATCTAAAATTTTAACCTCATCTTCCAGGCTTATGAGTTCCTGGTCGCTGGTGTTCAATACCTTTCGGGTCAATTCGGCAAACTTCGCTAAATAATGATTGGCGCTCTTGGTATCATTTTTATTCATCAGGTTTTGAATGGATGTTAAAGCGTTAAACATAAAGTGCGGGTTTAACTGGGCGCGTATAGACCGCAGTTTTAAATTAATAGTTTGCCGTGCCTGTATTGAGCGGGCTAGCTTTCTTTTGCTTCTGCGCCTATATAACCAGAATATTAAAGCGGCACCTATAATTGCGGCTTCAAGGTAAGGCAGGGATTGCATTAATAATACTTTAAATTTCATAGGGCGCAGCGGAAGTATAGTGAGGGGTATATGAAGCTCCTTTGTTGTATCCCTGTATCCCCCGGGCAGCCGGCGCGCTATAACAATGTCATATTTGCCCGGCTGGAATGCCGACATATCGATAGCACATTTATTTTCCAACACAGCATTGTCAACAGAATAATCCCTGCTTTTCCCGTCAGTATTGGCCAGGTATACCAAATAAGGAATTTGCTCATGTTCTTCAAAAAAAAGCTCCAGCGTATTAATATTATGAACCGAAAATTTTTTTACGGGCCATTTTAATTGGTCAAACCGTCTATCAAAATTATTATCTTCGTCCGGAAGGTCAGGATCAAAGAATTTGCGGACCGATTCAAGAATGTTACTAAATGATACATCTGCCTGTCTATGCAAAATAGCTTTGGTAACAACCGGCTTAAAATTAACGCGCCAGTCGAATACTACCCCATCCCTTATTGCATAATTTTTAATATTCACAATCTCCACTAACAATTGCTTCCCGATATCCTTAAATTTTCCGATAAAACCATAGGGCTGCTTTGCCCCATAATGCTGCTGAAGTTGGGGTACAGACCAATGCACCAGTTCGGCGCTGTCATTCTCAACAACATGATACCGGTAATCATTAACATTATCCTTTGTAATGCCCAACCCGATCACAATTGCGTCTGAACTATCAGAGATCAGATAATGGGGATAGCTCTTTGAAAAAGACTTTACAGGCGACAAAGCGTAGTTAGTAACACGCGGGCCCAATTTTACACCCATCATAAAGGTGTTATTAGGCATAATAGGCACGCGGTACAAAGCGGTATCAGGCACATTAAACACTATGCCCCTGGCGGGCCACATCATTGTTTTTTTTGTGTGTGGCAAAAAATGAAACTGGATAAAATTTCCAAAATGACCACGATTTTCAAGAGGGCCACTGGTTCCAATAGGATCATGGTTCCCCAAAGGACCACGCTGCAGGTTTTGTGAAAAGGAAGGCCTTAAGCCGCAACTTATAAACGGTACGAACAGTAAGAATATTCGTTTTTTCATGATAATTATTTTCTTTCTAAAAATGGTTATTTTTTTGCCAAAGTGTATTCAGCCCAAAAATCTGTAGGGGCTGCTAATCGTGCTGCTTGTTGATTAGCTGCATCCATAAATTGCCCCTTTACCTCTTGCATACGCTGGCCTGCGTTCGGATCTTTTATGATAAAGATAGAGCCTTCCAATGCATGTGACCCGTTAAGCCGTATATGATAAGTAAATTTTGCCGCATCATTTGTTGAAAGCCCCACATACTTAAGCGGCACACATAGCTCATAGTTGTAGGCTTTTTTTCTGTCAAACAACCCGGCAGCTTTAATACCGTATTCATTATATATGGAAATATTGTCATCAAAGTCTTTCATACCGGCCACCTTTATTATTTTACAATTTTTTTCGAGTATTTTATTATTATGTTCCATAACAGAATCGGCTGCTTTGGCCGATGTATCTGGGGCAACACCTTTTTTGTTACCTAAGAAAAAAAACATATGAGCAGAAGTCACCGGGTAAGTTATACTGATGCCATTTTTATCATCCTTTATACCGGCTTTTTGAATAGTTAATGTAACACCACCTAAAACAATTTTATTTACATCATCAGTGCCGGTAGCCTGTATAATGAGGTAAAGATTTTTATCATCATTCGCCATTGTGTAAGAAATATTCGTGGCAGGGTTAT
>CAISKH010000633.1 GCA_903885865.1 uncultured Mucilaginibacter sp. | reverse complement strand
GTCTGATTCACTTGGCCAGGTTAATACCGAATTTTTTATATGGCCCGAAACCGCTATTTCTGAACCGGTGAACGAGGATGAAATCCGCACAAACAGTTATTTTTTGCAGGCGCAGCATTTTTTAAATAAATACAAAAACGGTAATATTATTACCGGCGCCGAAACCTATCGTTTGTTCAACACCCGCAAAACTAAAACCGCCAGCCCGGTGTATGGCAGCAAACAATTTGGCGATAACTATAACACCGCTATCAGCATTGAAAACTCGGCCAGGGTGCAGTTTTATCATAAATCAAAACTGGTGCCGGGCGCTGAGGCTTTGCCTTTCGGTGATGCCTTATCGTTCATGAAACCTATATTTGAACACCTGGGCGGGGCAACGGGCAGCTATGCCGGGCAGGATAAACCAACCGTACTCTATTCGCAAAGCGGCATTGGGGCAGGGCCGGTTATTTGCTATGAATCTATTTGGGGCGAATGGGTGGCGCAATCCGTTCGCAGCGGGGCGCAATTTATTGCTATTATCACTAACGATGGCTGGTGGGAAAACACATCAGGCAAGGACCAGCATTTGGACTATGCCAAGCTGCGCGCTATTGAAACCCGCCGGTGGGTTTGCCGCTCGGCCAATACGGGTATTTCAGCATTTATTAACCAGCGGGGCGATATTGTAAAGCAAACCAAATGGTGGGTTAAAACAGCTATCAAACAAAACATTAATTTAAATTCCGACCTGACGTTTTATGTACAGTGTGGCGATTACCTGCCCAAAACAGGCAGTTTTTTTGCAGTATTGGGGATATTGCTTGTTGGTGTGAGGCTGAAGATAAAAAGACGACGTGACCCTATCACTCCCCCTTCAGGGGGTTAGGGGGCTAACCGCCCTCCTCAATGCCCATATATACCCCACATGCAACCCATCGTGAAATGGCAAAAACTTAAGCGCGTCGGTTACATTATTTAACTCAACACCGTAGCGGGTTTTCCAGGGTGTGTAATTGATAAACAGGTTATTTTTTATGTCGGCCTCTAATTGGTCAATAGTTGATAGGAACAGCCCCTTTATGGTTTCCAGTTGGGCACTATCAATAAAATTTTCGGGTTTGGTTTCGGGTTTATAGGTTATAAAAAAATCATCAGGAACAACAGTATCTAAACCGGCGCGTTTATAAAATACACCCTGTTGCGCGGCAATCATATGGGCCAGGTTCCAGGCAATGTTATTGTTGAAACCTGCAGGTATTTTGTTTAACTGCTCAATGGTTAATTCTTCGGTAATTTTAATAAGGCCGATCCGGGGCATCTTTATAATTTCTATTTCTTTTAACATGAGCTTAAATTTCGACTAATTTAAAGGCTTAAATTTATCGGATTATCGGCTTAAAGCAATATTTATCTACATTTGTATTGTTTTTTTGAATTAACCCATCGCCATTGTTGCCTACACAAAAAGCTATTCATTCTGACAAACCCATCTGGTATTTTTTGTTATGCTGGACAATTTTTAATCTAGCGCAAGCCTACCATTTAGAACTGCAGGCCGACGAAGCTTACTACTGGCTATACTCACGTTTTTTAGACTGGGGTTATTTCGACCATCCGCCAATGGTGGCGCTATTTATCCGTGTTGGCGATACGCTGATGCATAATGAACTGGGCCTGCGTTTGATTACCGTTTTAACAAGTACAGCGTCCATCTACCTGTTATGGCTCATCCTCAAAAAATATGCGGTGGACGTATGGGCGTTCATACTCGTCATATCGGGTATCTTTATCTTCCACATTTACGGGTTTACCACTACGCCCGACGCGCCGCTGTTCTTTTTCGCGGTGCTGTTCTATTTCTTTTACCAAAAGTATATCGAACATGATAAATGGATACTTGCCCTTGCCTTAGGCATAGTGGTTGCCTGTTTGCTTTACAGTAAGTACCATGCCGCGTTGCTCATTTTGTTTACCCTGGCCAGTAATATTAAATTATTAAAGCGGCCCTCGTTTTGGCTCATCGTTATTTTGGCTGCAGTATTGTATATACCGCATATTTTATGGCAGGTGCATCATGGCTACCCATCGGTAAATTACCATTTATACGACCGCTCGGCTGCTTCCTACGATAGCGCCAATAGTTTATTGTATGTTCCGGGGCAGCTGCTTATGGCCGGGCCCCTTATTGGCTGGTTTTTATTTTATAAAGCATTTACCGTAAAAATTAAGGATGCCTTTATCCGCTGCCTGCTGGTAAACAGCATTGGCACGCTGTTATTCTTTTTTATTTCTACCTTCAGGGGTGAAGCACAGCCGCATTGGACGCTGATTGCCTTTGCGCCGTTGGCTATGCTGGTATTGATAAGTTTTAAGCAACCGGGCGGCAGGCCCATGTGGTTTTACCCGGTGGCTATTGTTAACGTGCTGGTAATTGTGCTTTTTCGGTTGGGCGTGCTGTTCGCGGTTCCTGTTGTTACACAGATAGGGCAAATAAAAAGCTATTATGGTTATAAAGATTGGGCGCATATAGTTAAGCAAAAAGCAGGCGACGCTTATGTTATAATGGATGATAATTTTCAAAACCCGGCCAAGTACGATTATTACAATAACACGCTGAAAGGCTTCTCGTACGATACAAGGAACTACCGTCGAACCCAATTTGATATATGGCCCATTGAAGAACAGATGCAGCACCAACGCGCTTTGCATTTAACTGATGACCCTTCAAAAAACACAACCGATTCCATAAAAATAAAAGTCGGCACCTGGTATGTTGAATGGATAGACGATGTGCGCACCTATCAAAAGGTAAAAATCGAAACCCCGTATAATCAACTAAAATTACATACAGGCGATAAAAAGGATATTGATTTAACCGTTACAAATCCATATCCTTACCAAATAAACTTTAGCAACAATAAAACGCTGCACGAGGTAGCAATGGACGCGTGTTTTTACCGGGACGATGGTTCGGCATATACCCAGAGGGCCCCGGGC
>CAISKH010000632.1 GCA_903885865.1 uncultured Mucilaginibacter sp. | reverse complement strand
TTAGAGATTAGTTTTGTGTAATTATTTTACTTTTTTGTAACGCAGTTAAAAATAAACTACAAAAAAGCCCTACTGATTACTCGGTAGGGCTTTGGAAAAAATTAATAAGTATCGCGTTCCCATTCCCTACGCATTTGTTTTAATTCAAGTTGCATATTATGAGCCTGTTCATTGGAAATACTGCCGACAAGCAATGAGGAGAGTTTGGCCTCAGATTCTTTTATATCAGAATTAACCACCTGTATCATGTTTAGATCTTCTAGGTCCTTTATGAGTTTTAAAGCCTTGTTGTCTTTAATCTTAATAGTTAACATTTTCATCATTATTTGCCGTTTTATCATAATCAAATCTATAAATTAAGTCTTATCAAACAAAAAGCCCCACCGATTACTCGATAGGGCTTGCTAAAAATATTTGGTTAAAGCTTATTTAGCTTCTTCTTCTGATTTTTTAGTTTTCCTGGCTTTGCTTTCGGCACCTTCCATTTGTTCTTTCAATTGGGCCAGTACGCTCAAATCGCCTAAAGTTGATTTTTCAACCGATTCTTTCACTTTCTTAACCGCGTTGTTAGCAGATTTTGCTTCTTTTTTACGGTTTTCAAATTCCTGCACACGAGCATCGGCACGAGCCTCCTCCCATATACGTGAGTGTGAAATAACGATACGTTTGTTTTCCTTGTTAAACTCAATGATCTTAAATTCAGCAGCTTCTTCGGCTTTTAAACTCTTGCCATCTTCTTTAACCAGGTGTTTGGTTGGCACAAAGCCTTCAACACCATAAGGTAAAGCAACAATAGCGCCCTTATCAGTTACTTTTAATACGGTCCCTTCATGTATTGAATCAATGGTGAAGATGGTTTCAAAAGTATCCCATGGGTTTTCTTCCAGTTGCTTGTGGCCCAGGCTTAATTTACGGTTCTCTACATCAAGCTCTAAAACAACCACATTTAATTTTTCACCAACTTTAGTGAATTCATTAGGGTGATTTACTTTTTTAGACCATGAAAGGTCAGAGATATGGATTAATCCGTCAATTCCGTCTTCCAGTTCAACAAACACGCCAAAGTTGGTCATGTTTTTTACTGTGGCAGTATGTTTGGTGCCAACGGCATAACGTTCAGCAGCATTTTGCCATGGGTCAGGAGTTAATTGCTTAACACCTAACGACATTTTGCGTTCATCGCGATCCAATGTTAATACCTGTGCTTCAATTTCGTCGCCAACTTTCAGGAATTCCTGAGGGTTACGCAAGTTTTGAGACCATGACATTTCTGACACGTGTATCAAACCTTCAACACCCGGAATAATTTCTAAGAAAGCGCCGTAATCAGCAACTGTTACTATGCGGCCCTTAACTTTCGAACCGATCTGTATTTTTTCATCAAGGCTTTGCCAAGGATGCGGCGTTAATTGTTTTAAGCCAAGCGCGATACGTTTTTTCTCATCATCAAAATCAAGAACAACAACGTTGATCTTCTGATCCAATGATAATACTTCCCTCGGATGCTCAATACGGCCCCATGATATATCGGTAATGTGCAATAAGCCGTCAACACCACCAAGGTCAATAAATACACCAAAATCGGTAATGTTTTTAACTGTGCCTTCCAATACCTGACCTTTCTCTAATTTGGCAACAATTTCGGTTTTTTGGTTTTCAAGATCGTCTTCAATCAGCACTTTGTGCGATACAACTACGTTTTTAAATTCGTGGTTTATTTTAACAACTTTAAATTCCATTGTTTTGCCCACATACACGTCATAATCCCTGATAGGTTTAATGTCGATCTGTGAACCTGGTAAAAAGGCTTCTACGCCCATTATATCTACAATTAAACCACCTTTGGTCCTGCTTTTAACAAAACCGGTGATGATCTCATCATTATCCAGTGCAGAATTAATTCTTTCCCATGATTTTTGAGTTTTTGCACGTTTACGTGAAAGTACTAACTGTCCGTTAGCGTCTTCCTGCGATTCAACAAATACATCAACGGTATCACCAATCTTCAGATCAGGTGTATCACGGAATTCAGAAACCGATACCAAACCATCAGATTTAAACCCAACGTTCAATACTACATCCTTGCTGTTAACATTTACAACGGTGCCGGTAATAATTTCACCCTTGGTGATGGAGCTGAAAGTTCCATCATACAATTTCTCCATTTTTTCGCGCTCACTGTCGCTGTAATTGCCAAATTTTTTGTCGTCTGCATCCCAGTCAAAATCTTCGCCTGGTGCGGTTGCAATTTGAGATTTGATCTCTTCGATAGATATTGAATCAGCCTCTGATTCAATAGTTTCTTTTTCGCTGATGGCGGTAACCGTTTCCAGTTCAGCCTCTTTAGCTTTTAATTCTTTTTCTGCTTCTTGTTTTTTTGCCATTAAATAATTTATCTCCTTTTCCCAATTTGTTAATTGGGACTGCAAAGGTATGACTATAATTTTATTCAAAAAAATTAATTTACTGTTAAAAGCTGATTTTTAAGCGATTTTGACGACTAAAAGGGGTTTTACGGGGTGTTTTTTGAGAGATTGAGGTTCTCTATGCAAAAAAATGGTTTATTGTGCTGATAACTTATTGGCAATTTCATTAAAAATAGTCATAAAATCGGGCAATAATAATTGGCGGTAGGCGGTTAAAACTCCGTTCATGTGGGCTTCATGTTGAGGAGTAAACGGGTTTGGCCATACCCTCATGCAAATCCGTTTTAAGGCATAGGCTATTTGCTGCGTTTCTTCATAGGTATGCAAATAGCCATCTCTTTTAAATCCTTCGTAGAACCTGAAAAAACGAGTGGTATCTTTTAGTCCAGCAAAAGTTAAAAATTCTTCAATAATCGCATTATCGCAACCATTCAAATGATCGTAGAAACCATCCACTGTAATTTTACCGGTAGTGAGCAATAGATTATCTAATATTAATTCTACTCCAATATGCCCTAAAAAGAAAGGTTTTACCGGCGAGCCTTCAATCACCGGGGCCAGCAAATTTTTCAATTGATGTGAATGAGTAATAAAAAATCCGGAAGAATGAAAATAGCGGTCAACATCGAGGTGCTTGTTCCAACCTTTTATAATACTGTTAATATGCTTATTTGGATGATGCTGTTTTTCGGGATGAAGAATAATGGTTTTATCTGCATTTTTTAAAAGATCGGGCATTACTGTGCCCAATATATGGTAACAGTTGGTGGTATTCCGGTCGAAATAGTAATGAGACAAGAAATTCATAAACAACCCTTCACTTTAAAAATACAGAAATTATGCGATTTTAGTTGCTATTTGAATGAAAATAATTTATAGGCGCACCTTCTTTTCTATACAAAAGCACATATTCTGTTATCTTTGGCATCCCGATAGATTAGGGATTGAAACATAACAATACGATGAATTTTATTGATGAATTACGCTGGCGGGGCATGCTGCATGATATTATGCCCGGAACCGAGGACCTGCTAAATAAAGGTATGGCATCGGGCTATATTGGTTTTGACCCTACGGCCGATTCGCTGCATGTAGGCAGCCTGGCGCAAATTATGACCCTGATACACTTTCAGCAGGCGGGGCATAAACCGTTTGCACTGGTTGGGGGCGCAACCGGCATGGTGGGTGATCCCTCCGGTAAATCGGCAGAGCGTAATTTGCTTTCCGAAGATGTTTTACAGCATAATTTGAACGGAATAAAGAAACAACTGGAGAAATTCCTGGACTTTAACAGCGGCACCAATAGTGCTCAAATGGTTAATAATTATGATTGGTTCAAGGGGCTAACTTTTCTAAATTTTATACGCGATGTGGGCAAACACATTACCATAAATTATATGATGGCCAAGGATTCGGTAAAAAACCGTATCGGCAGCGAGGCGGGTATGTCATTCACAGAATTTACTTACCAGTTGGTGCAGGGCTATGATTTTTATTATTTATGGAAAAATCATAACTGTGTTTTGCAAATGGGCGGATCGGATCAGTGGGGGAATATTGTTACAGGGACAGAGCTGATCCGCCGTAAAGACGGAGGCGAAGCGTACGCCTTAACTACCCAACTGATAAAAAAAGCGGATGGCAGCAAATTTGGCAAATCAGAAGGTGGTAATATCTGGCTTGATAAAAATAAAACCAGTGTATTTGAATTTTATCAATTTTGGCTTAATACTAGTGATATAGATGCGAAAATTTACATTCGAATATTTACTTTATTTGATAGGAACATAATAGAAAATTTAGAAATAGAACAAGATGCCGCCCCACATTTGCGCGTTCTGCAAAATGCATTGGCGAGAGATATAACTGTTAGGGTTCATGG
>CAISKH010000631.1 GCA_903885865.1 uncultured Mucilaginibacter sp. | reverse complement strand
TTCTCCCTTCGGTACGCCGGTATGTACAACAGAAGCGGAATCAACCGGGTAGTGTTGGGCCGGAACCTGGGCAAACGCAATAGCTTGTGAGGTGAAAAGTGCTGCAAAAAGCAAGGCTTTAATCTTGTTCATATCAAGTGATGATTTAAATGAGGTTTATATTTGGTTTTCAAATATATAAACTTGAACAATATATTATTAGGGCATTTAATAGGTCATTAAATTAAATCGCTTAACTAGTTTTTTTCACCCAGCATCCCCACAATACTATCCCTCATTTGTGGCAGGTTAAAATCAAAGGCGATATGCCCTTTCGGGCTATCGAGTACAACCAGTTTGGCGGGCAGCAACTTTGAAAACGCGATAGCAGGAGCGGGGTTAACCATATGGTCATGCAATGAATTAATGATCAGTATTTTGCCTTTTACGTGCGCGGCAGCTTCGGACATAGAGCCATGGTATGGTTTAGAAATATCATGCCCTATAATAGCTATCAACTGGTAATAGCGGTTGTTCCAGTCGGCTATTGTTGGTTTGGCGGTGTTTTGCATCCATTTCGGTACATCGCCGGGCGACATGGTGTTTACCCGGTCTTCGGGGGTGGTCAGGAACAGATCCCATAACATATTTGCCGATACAATATTCGGGTTAACCTTATAATGGCCCTTTGCAAAGCTGGGATCGTTCTCAATGGTGGTACGCAGGGTTTGATAGAGCATCAGGTCGTAACTGCTCGGCCCGGGGCTACCTACTATAGGAATAAGCCTGTCGGTAAAACCAGGGTAACTTACCGCCCATTGAAAAGTTTGTATACCACCCATGGAAATACCCATAATGGCATACGCATGCGAAATACCAAATTTTTTGGTGAGCAGTTCATGCTGGCTTGTCACCATATCCCGAATCGAAAAAAAGGGGAAATTGGGGCCATGCTGTTTGATGCTGTTTGATGGGGATGAAGAAATGCCGTCGCCCAACGCGTCAACTATAATTAAAAAAAAGCGGGTAGTATCAACAGACGGCCAGGGGTTGGTGCCTTCAATATCTTTTGAATTTCCGCCAAACCAGGTAGGGAACAAAATTGCATTACTTTTTTCACTGTTTAAATGGCCGTGGGTACGGTAACCGATACGGCAATCAATTATCACTTTTCCCGATTCGAGTTTAAGATCGCCAATAGATGCAACCTGTTGCTTGTTGACAGCCGGTACTATGTTTTTATTTTGTGCTAAACACACAAAAACGGTAAAAAAAAGAAGCAAAACTGTGTTAAGTTTTTTCATGCGAGAAGTTTTATAATTTGGTTTGGTTAATTATTAACAAATATAGCGCAAAATAAAAAAGAGTTTAATTTTTCATATCCTTGTACTTCAATTCCGTAACATTATAACTACAAATTAATAGATAACCGCTAACAAATTATATTTGAATAGTTAAGTAATAAAGCCATATTTAACCTGATAAAGCCTTTTATTAAACCAATTATTATGAAACCATTTGTATTTTTTAATTTTTTAAAGTCGCGGGGCGCAAAAGCGGCATTGCTGCTATTGGTGGTTATAGCCTGTGTTGCAGCCATTATTCCAAAAAGCACTACGCCCGGGCCTAAAAAGAAACCAGTTAGCTCCAAACAACATTCTGTTTGGAGGGACTATGGCGGCAGCCCAGATCAGTCAAAATATGTTGATTTTACACAGATCACCAAACAAAACATAAACCAGCTCAGGCTGGAGTATGTATACCCCTCGGGCGATAAAACAGAGGCCTATAAATTTAACCCCATTATTGTTGACGGGATAATGTACGTACTGGCAAAAAACAACTCGTTGGTAGCACTTGAGGCGGCTACAGGGAAGGAGATATGGATACATTCCAATCTGAGAGGAATTGTACAACGGGGTATTAACTTTTGGGAAAGTAAGGATAAAAAGCAAAAACGCCTGCTTACCTGCTTTGGTAATTCGTTGCAGGCAATTGATGCCATAACCGGCAAATCCATTCTTACTTTTGGCGATCATGGTTCGGTCGACCTCAAACAAGGGCTTGATCGCGATACCGCGCTTTTCACCCGCGCAGCATTTACTTCGCCGGGAAAAATTTTTGAGAACCTGCTTATTTTGGGTTCGTTTCCGGGCGAAGCCCTGTTTTCAGGGCCCGGACATGTGAGGGCTTTTGATGTTATAACCGGAAAACAGGTTTGGATATTCCATACCATACCCTTCCCCGGTGAGCCCGGCTATGAAACCTGGCCAAAGGATGCCTATAAATATGCCGGAGGCTGCAATGCATGGGGCGACATCTCGATTGACGTAAAACGCGGTATTGCGTTCTTCCCACTTGGTGCGCCAACTTATGACTATGACGGATCGGACCGTGAAGGGATGGACCTATACGGCGATTGCATATTGGCGCTTGATGCCCGTACCGGTAAACATTTATGGCACTTTCAAACCGTTCACCACGATCTCTGGGATTATGATATGACTGCGGCACCGCAATTGGTTACTATAATGCATAATGGCAAAAAAGTTGATGTGGTGGCTGGAGCTTCCAAAGGAGGTTACCTGTATGTATTAGACCGCGTAACCGGCAAACCGATATGGCCTATTCCGGAAACCCCTGTACCGCAAAGCGATATGCCCCATGAGCATACCTGGCCTACACAACCCATACCAACGGTTATACCTCCGTTTACCAAGCACATAGCATTGTTAAGCGATCTTAATCCCTATTTCACTCCAGAAGAGAAAGCAATATGGGGACCAAGACTAGCTGCCGCAAAATCTGCGCCGTTCCAGCCACTTTCAGATCAATATGAAACCGTGAGCATACCAGGCGCATTTGGCGGTGCCAATTTTGAAAATACTGCCTCAAACCCCGACAAAGGGTTAGTTTACGTGCTATTTGCCAACGAGCCATGTATTTACAAACTTAAAAAGGTAAACCATACCCAAACCAGGGGTGGTAATGGCGGCGGACAAAATGCGGCTGCCGCAGCGATGGCTACAGCCGGCAAAGGTGCTTACGTAGTAAATTGCCAGTCGTGTCACGGCGAAGATCGTGGCGGCATAAACGGCATTGGCCCTACACTTCTTAACCTGGGCAGCAGAATACCCGCTGCCGATTTTAAAAATATTTTAACACTTGGCCGCGGAAGGATGCCGGCACAGCCTCATCTTGATGATGCTACTATCAATTCAATATACGCTTTCCTGGCGCCTCCTCCTGCTCGTGGTCGTGGCGGCCGTGGCGGTGTAATTGCTGAGACCATTCCGGTAGGGCCGGTAGTAGCCTCTGGGCCTGCACCTATGAAGCCTTCCAGCTTTGGGGCGGGAATGAAGGATTACCCGGAAGGCCATACAACCGACCGCGCTGAATATGTTGAAGCGAATGGAAACGGCTACGGTATAGATGCGGTAAACCTGCTATCGCCGCCATGGGCTGGCCTGGCTTGTTATGACCTTAATAAGGGAATAATGAAATGGACAGTTGGGCATGGCACCGACCCTAAGGTAGGTATTGATGGGTTGGGTTATCCCGGCGGCGCCTCCAACAAAGGCATGATAGTTACACCAACAGGGATAGTATTTGCTACCAGCAGGGACGGCCATTTATATGCCTATGATGCCGACAATGGAAAAAAAATATGGGATTTTGACCTGCAACGCAGTAACCCTAATGGCGTGCCCGCTATGTTTGAAGAAAATGGCCGTCAATACCTGGTAGTTTGCGCTTCAACCCCAATACGCGATAAAACCAAGGGCGAAGAGTCAGCACCTAAAGGCTATCTTGTATTTGCGTTACCTAAAAAAGGAACTAAGTAACAGGGTAATAAAACCTGAAAAAAACTTACGAAGTTTTTTGAACTTCGTAAGTTTTACATTTTTTTATACCATATAACTCAGCATCCACTGAATATCAAATTTGTCCAATACTATCAATCAACTTTCATGAATAAAAAAATACTTTACGGAGCCTGCCTTTTATTTGCAATAGCCGCCGCCAGTTTATCATTTTCGGGCAATAACAAAACCATTAAAAATAAAAGCGCCACGCCCTACCAGGCCGATTTGCAACTTCCATCGGGCTTTTCGGCTACAATCATTGCCGATTCGCTTGGGCCGTTAAGGCATTTGGTAGTTACCAGCAGGGGAGATATTTATGTAAAGTTAAATTCCCTGAAGAAAGGGAAGGGGATATATTTCCTGAGCGATACTAATCATGATGGCCGGTTGGATAAAAAAATGAGTTTCGGCGATTATCCTGGTACGGGTATTAAGATAAAAGGCAATTATTTGTATTCGGCTTCCAACTCAGGGGTTTTCCGGTATAAACTGAATGATAAGGGTGAGGTAATAGCCCCCGATAAACCGGAAATAATAGTGCAGGGGCTGGTGGCCAGGAGGCAGGATAATACCAAATCAATAGCTCTTGACGATCAAAATAATCTCTATGTAACTGTTGGGTCTTATTCTGATGCCTGTAGGCAGGCAGGTTCGGGAAAGGGGATACCGGGTTGCCCTATTTTAGATTCGGTTGGGGGGATATGGAAATTTAAGGCCGATAAATTGAATCAAAGCTATGGCGATGCGGTTCATTATGCGCGAGGGGTAAAAAACGCGGTAGGGATAGACTGGAACAGCAACACCAAATCCCTGTTCGCAACCCAGCATGGCCGCGGAAGTTTTGATGATAAGTTTCCGCAGTATTATACGCCCCAACAAAGTGCAGAGCTACCGGCGGAAACCGTGTATGAATTGCACGAAGGCGCAGACGCCGGCTGGCCATTTGTATATTATGACCATTTTCAGCATAAAAAAATGCTTGCCCCTGAATATGGTGGCGACGGCAAAACAACAGGTGACGATAAATACCTCGACCCGGTTGTTGCCTTTCCCGCACACCTGGCGCCAAATGACCTGTTGTTTTATACGGGAAACCAATTCCCTGAAAGATATAAAAATGGGGCCTTCATCGCTTTGCACGCGCAATCACCCCAACTTAAAAAAGGATATTTCGTGGCGTTTGTGCCCTTCAAAAATGGTAAACCTTCGGGCGATTGGGAAATTTTTGCAGATAATTTTGCAGGCGAGGACCTGGCCAAACCTACCGGCCCCGTTCAATACCGCCCAAGTGGGTTGGCACAAGGACCAGATGGTTCGCTATATGTGGCGGATGATTTGAAGGGGGTTATATTTAAGATCAGCTATTCAAAATAAGCGGATAGAAAGATCACCTCATTAAATAAATAGCATGAAAAAAGAATTGTCGCTAGAACAACGTGAAGAACTGCTCGATACCTTAAAAACCCGTTTTGAGAAAAACATGGAACGCCATGCCGGTGTTGAATGGGTTAAAGTAAAGGCAAAACTGGAGGCTAATCCCGATAACTATCGGGATGAAAAACTATGGTCGCTCCATGAAATGGAAATAACCGGTGGAGAACCTGATGTTGTTGGTATGGATAAAAACACAGGCGAATATATTTTTTATGATTGTTCTGCCGAAAGCCCGAAAGGCCGCAGAAGCCTTTGTTACGATCGCGAAGCACACGAGGCAAGAAAAGAATTTAAACCGGAAAACAGCGCTGTTGCTATGGCAGCGGCCATCGGTATTGAACTTTTAACTGAAGAACAATACCGTGACTTGCAGAAACTTGGTAACTTTGATCTGAAATCATCCAGTTGGATAAAAACCCCTGCCGATATTAGAAAACTGGGCGGAGCCATTTTTTGCGATCGTCGTTACGACACGGTATTTGTTTATCACAATGGCGCAGAATCTTATTATGCAGCGAGAGGGTTCCGCGGTTCGCTAAGGGTCTGATTTTTGTACATTCACCTTATACTATTACACAAAGTTGCATGAACCCTAAAGTTGATTGGTTTTTTAATAAAGAAACAAAGTGGCAGGAGGAATATGCGAAGCTGAGAATGATCATTCTTGACTGTGCGCTTAATGAAGAATTGAAGTGGGGCTGTCCTTGTTATACATTTGGGACCAGCCTTGCCGGCCGGCAGGAAAGTAACATCGTTCTGATACATGGATTTAAAGAATATTGTGCGCTTTTGTTTTTCAAAGGCGCCTTGTTAAGTGATACCCACGGCATCCTGATACAGCAAACGGAAAATGTGCAGTTGCCACGCCAGATCCGGTTCACCAATGTCTGTGAAATTGTAGAGTTGGAACCCATCCTGAAAGCTTATGTTTTTGAAGCTATTGAAGTAGAAAAAGCCGGTTTGAAAATAGAATTTAAAAAGACTGAAGACTACACAGTTCCCGAAGAATTTCGATATAAATTAGATAGAATACCTGCCTTAAAATCCGCTTTTGACAAATTAACACCCGGACGGCAAAGAGCATATCTTTTTTATTTTTCTCAACCAAAACAATCCAAAACCCGTGATGCAAGGGTTGAAAAATGTATCCCGCAAAT
>CAISKH010000630.1 GCA_903885865.1 uncultured Mucilaginibacter sp. | reverse complement strand
GCGATCATGGCCGAGTCCATCCCGGTCATTCCCTCATTCTGGGGCGGCCCTTGCGACCGCATTGACATTACCTGGCTTCTTAAACCGGCCATATTAACAAGCGGATACGTTATAACATAAGCATCTTTTTCCTTTTTCTTACCGGTAGTATTAATGGTAATATCTATGCCCCCGGCTATAAATTTGTTGTTTATAACCTGGTCGGTCGATTTCATGATAAAATACAGGTTCTTATCATCATTGGCCATGGTATAATAAATACCGGTAGTTTTATTATAGGCCTGGAAGGTATCGTTCCACTCGTTTAATTTACCGTCAATTTTAACCTTGGCAGGGGCCCAAAAACCGTTTTCCTGTATGCCGTTTAGTTTTTGCGCTTGCGCGGACAAATTTACACTCGTTAATAAGAGTGCCGCTAACGTGATTTTGGCGATTGCCTGCAATGGGTTCATCGAAATTAAAGTTTAAATAAAAATAGGAGCCGTCAATATACGACGGAAATTTAGCTTTATGGGTATATTAACATTGTTTAACAAAATTGGCTGTTTAATTTTGAGGCTTACGACTACAATACAACTCCCCGCGCGTCATTGCGAACGAGGTACGAGTGTGGCAATCTCTGCGCGATAGGTAAGTCGGTCAGCCTGTCGTGTAGAGATCGCTACTCCGCCTTTAGGCGGATCGCGATGACGCGGTGGGTCAGGACTATATTTAACCAAACCATAACCCACGCGTCATTGCGAACGATGTACGAGTGTGGCAATCTCTACACGATAGGAAAGCAATTATTCATTAATTTGCACTATGGTATTTAAAAGAGGTGGCTGTGTTTACATCGTAACCAACAAAATGCACACTGTATTATATATCGGTGTTACATCTGATATAGTACGCAGAATATGGGAGCATAAAAACAAAGCTTACCCTAAAAGCTTTACTGCGAAATACAATTGTAATAAACTGGTTTATTATATCTTCTATCCGAATATTGAAGAAGCCATATCGGCGGAGAAATTACTAAAAGACAGAAACAGGGCATATAAAAACCAACTGATAAGTTCATTAAATCCTGAATGGAAAGATTTATATGAAACATTCGAAGACTAAGCGTTTACCTATCGTGTAGAGATCGCCACGCTACGCTCGCGATGACGCGGCGGTTAGGGGGCCATGTGCACATCCCTGCCTGCGGCAGGCAGGCGCACATCATCCCCCTCAAATCAACTTATTCACCAACCCCAGCGATATTTTTAACTCCCTGCTAATTTGCCGCTGGCTAAGTCCCCGTGCGCTAAGGCGGGCAATTTTGGCGGTGAGCAGTTGGCGCTGGGCTTCCTGGTTGGTTAGCAGGTGCTTATGCTCATAGCTATGGCCCTCGAAGTTAAAGAGCAAAAAATCGGTTTCTTTTTTTATGCGGCAAAGGCATACATTATCTTCGCCGTAAAGCTGCGCGGTATTGCGCTGTTTTATCTGCTTGAGGTATTTAAGCTCCTTATCGGTAGTGCTGCTGCCTATGGCAAAGGCGCTATCGGCAAAGTTGATGAGCATTTTGCTGCCCTGCAGATCGTTTACCGACAGCGGGTGCGCGGGGTTGCGCTTGGGTGTATGGGCCAGCACCAGTATGCTTAGTTGGTATTTGGTTTTAAGCGCCTTAAGGTGTTTCATTAGCGGCAGGGCATCGGCGGCGCGCTCGGT
>CAISKH010000629.1 GCA_903885865.1 uncultured Mucilaginibacter sp. | reverse complement strand
TACCCAACCCTCTTTTCACCGAAGGTGAAGAGAGGGTCGCGCCCGACAGCGTCGGGCCGAGGGGTGAGTAATCGCCGCCATGCATTGGCGTTGATGTCTGCGCGCCGTTTACTCACCCGACCGACGCTCCGCTGGGTCGCCCTCTCTGCGGCAAGCAGCAAAGAAGGCAGCGCAGTATTATTTATTATATTTGGTTTTACGTTATCGCTCACCCTTTCATGAAGAAAATACTAACGCTCCTGCTCCTCTGCTCCGCTTTTATCGCCAACGCGCAACGATCAGCGGAAAACCTGGTACAATATGTTAAACCCATCATAGGTACGCAGCGCATGGGGCATACTTTCCCGGGCGCTACAGTTCCGTTTGGCATGGTGCAGCTAAGCCCCGAAACAGACACCATCGGCTATGAAATGAACGGTAAGTACAACCCTGATGTATATAAATATTGCGCGGGCTACCAGTATGACGATAAAACCATCGTAGGCTTTAGCCATACCCATTTTAGCGGAACTGGCCACTCAGACCTGGGCGATTTTTTAATTATGCCAACCATTGGTACGCTGAAACTAAACCCCGGCACTGCCGACAAACCGCATAGCGGCTACCGCTCGCCTTACGCGCATCAAAATGAAGTAAGCGAAGCCAATTATTACAAAGTAAAGCTGGATGAACATAATATTGTGGCAGAAATGACCACTACCACACGCGTAGGCTTTCACCAGTACACTTTCCCAAAATCAGAAAACGCGCATATTATTTTGGATATGATGGCGGGCATTTACAATTACCCTGATAAAAACGTGTGGACGTACCTGCGCGTGGTGAATGATACGCTGGTGATGGGTTACCGCTTAACGAACGGCTGGGCGCGCAGCAGGGCGCAGTATTTCGCAATGGTTTTTTCGAAGCCGTTTATAGCGCATGGGTTTGGTAATTTTTCGCAGAAGGAGGTGTACCGGGGCTTCTGGGGCAAGTTCAATCAAAATAAAAACTTTCCTGAAATAGCCGGGAGGCAGATCAGGGCCTATTTTGATTTTAAAACCGGCGAGGGCGAAAAGATAAAGATCAAATTTGCCTTATCGCCCGTTAGTATGGCCGGGGCGCTGGCTAATTTGCATGCCGAAGCCAAAACCTGGGATTTTGATAAAGTAAAAAAAGCCGGGCAGCAGCAATGGGAAAAAGAGCTGCATAAAATTGTAATAGCCGGCGACCGGGACACCAAAATAAATTTCTACACCTCTATGTACCATGCCCTGATAAACCCTACCATTTATATGGATGCCGACGGGCAGTATAAGGGGCTTGATCAGAATATTCATAAAGCTGTAGGCTTTACCAACTACACTACTTTCAGCTTATGGGATACGCACCGCGCGCTGCACCCGCTTTTTAACATTATTGAGCCGAAACGCAATGCCGATATGATCAGATCCATGCTGGCACATTACGATCAAAGCCCCGAGCATATGCTGCCCATATGGAGCAACTCGGCCAACGAGAACTGGTGCATGAGCGGCTACCATAGCGTATCGGTAATTGCCGACGCGGTAATAAAGGGCAACGCCCCTTTCGATGCCAATAAGGCGCTGGATGCCTGCATAGCTACCGCCACTCGCCGCGATTACCAAAGTATCGGCCTGTTTATGGACAGGGGCTATATTCCCGATGAAAAGGATGGCAACTCGGTATCATCAACCCTTGAATATGCTTATGACGATTGGTGCATAGCGCAAATGGCCAAAAAGCTGCACCGCATGGATGTGTATAACCGTTTCATCAAATACGCGCAGAACTGGAAAAATGTGTACGACCCTTCTTCCGGCTTTATGCACCCCAGGGAAGCCGACGGCACCTGGCGTAAAAATAAGTTCGACCCGTTTACAACCATTGATATGGGTTTTATTGAGGGTAATGCCTGGAACTATACCTTATATGTTCCGCATGACCCGGCGGGGTTGATAAAAGCAATGGGCGGCAATAAGCGTTTCGTGGTTTATATGGATAGCCTGTTCAGCTATGACCTGCCCGATAAATATTTTGCCGAAACCGAAGATATTACCAAAGACGGTATCATCGGCAACTATGTGCATGGCAATGAGCCGTCGCACCATGACGCCTACCTTTACAACTGGACAGACAAACCCTGGAAAACGCAGGAAAAGGTACGCATGATATTGCCCAAAATGTACAAACCCACTCCCGACGGCCTGGGCGGAAATGACGATACCGGCCAAATGAGCGCCTGGTACATCTTTAGCGCGCTGGGGTTTTACCCGGTTGCACCGGGGTCTGACCAATATGCCATTGGCAGTCCGGCGGTGAACGGCGCGGTTATTAACCTGGGCAACGGCAAAACGTTTACTATTACCGTAAAAAACCAGGGTGATAAAAATGTATATATTCAAAAAATACTCCTCAACGGCAAGCCGTTAAATTCGTTGTTTTTAAGTCATGCGGATATTATGAAGGGTGGGGAGGTTACATTTTTTATGGGAGGGGGGCATGGGTAGTTGCTATCGGCGCGGTATTGCGGGCCTGCCGTCCCGAACCTTCGGGAAAACAATCCATGCACTTGCTAATAAAATAGGTTATTATTATTTAGTAACGCTATACCGATATACCTGCCTGCCTAAGTTGCCTTGCCGGTCCAGCCCTTCTGCAATTATCTTATAATTGCCTGTTCCGTCGGCGTTGAAAAACTTAACGGTTGCCTTCCCGTTTTGGTCTGTTATAATATTCGGGTTCCAGTAAATGGTCGACCGCAGATCGGCCATTTGCGTATCTGTTTTAGGGTTATCATAATTGGGCGAGTAAAACTCACGCCTAAAGTCGTATCCACCCTGGAAAGTATAGGTTTTTAACCCTTTTGGTTTTGAATATCCGGGGTGTTGGCGATCCATAGTATAAGCGTTGTAATCAACATCGCCTCTTTTGGTGGTAATAATAAATACACCGGCTGCCCCGTGCATGCCATATAGCGCGGCCGAAGCCCCCCTTAATATTTCAATGCTTGATATATCATCAACATTAACGTTTGAATACATTGTTGAGTCCTGCTCCATTCCATCAACAATAAGCGTCATAGATGGGGGTTTCTTCCCGTATGCCGCATCCGCCCCATAAGCCGCAAGGTTGTATGGAACAAAACCCCCGGTCCAGGGATTTATTACAATACGTACGCCTACTGCCCGACCATCTAACCAAAATCCCAGGTTGCCGCTATTGGCAGATAACAAATCGACAAAAGTAAAAACCTGGTCGGCATTGCCTGCGCCAGCCAGGTTTTGCGAATGCTGAACCGCAATAGCTTTAATGTCCTGGGCCTTTTGGTATTCATTAATTTTAACCTCTTTCAATACAATTCCACCACCACCCAGTAATCCATATCTCTTCATTTCATCAAAACGATTTTTACTGTTATTTAGATAAGTGTCAAAGTCATCATTTACCGGCTGCTCGTCGGGCAAATGCTTAAAATTTGTTTGCCCGGTTTGCTGTTTATCAATTTCCACCTTCAGATCGACGCTCTTTTTAGCATCGGTAGCCGTAACATTATAGGTAGTGCCCTGGCTGAAAGGAAAATCAAAATTAAAACGCCCGTCGGCATCGGCAACTGTATCTAAAATTACCCCGCCGCCTGCATTAACGAGTAAAGTAACTTTGGCATTGGGCACCGGTTTCCCTTTATCGGTTACAATACGCCCGCTCACACCCCTGCCTTTTTCGGGCTGGTAAGTTATTGCAGGGAAGGTATTGGTTAAGAGGTTGCTCCAAACAAACCTGCGCCAGCCCTGGGTAAGCAACAAGTTGTCCAGTTGTTTATCCTTATCGGGGTTAATAGCTGTAAAATAATAATTGGGATGTTCAATATACCCTTTCAGATCGGCAGTTAGTAATAAATTTGAAAAAATGGTTTTTTCATCCGCCTCGGCATAAGGCACTTTCCCCTCATCAGTAACGGCCAGGGAGAAGGCCCCGCTTACCGGTTTGCCGTCCTGGTTGGTAACCTCCAGGTTAAGGTATACCCGGTTACGCTGTTTATATTCTTTTTTATCAGGTATTAGCTTAATATTTAAATGTTTACCAGCATCGCGGATAAACACCAGTCTTTCGGCAACGGGCTGATAATCGGGCGAGAACAAAGTAAACTGCAAAATACCTTCCGGGAAACGGCTTTTTGGGATAATGGTAGTAAAGCCGTTCCGGGTAAGTGTTGCTTTGCCGGTATATTGGACGGAATTGCTTGCCTGGGCAATTAGCGTGATCTCACCCTTATTGAGTAAAGCGCCGCTTACCTGTATGCTCACCATAATATTGCTTTCGGTTTGTATTACCGATAAACCATAACCCTGGTCTTTTGCTTTGGGTAGTTCAACCCGTTTTTCACCGTCAGGAAGTTTTAAAACGGCCGTATAGGTATTGCCTGCAACAGGCTGTAGGGTAAAAGTGCCCATACCGGCATGTTCCGATTGAAAGGCGGCAACCTGTTGGTTATTCTGATCAACCACATAACCGGTTATTTCTTTACCCAGCCCATCGGCCCCCACGGCTTTAAAGGCTACTTTGGAAATAAGCCCATTTACCAACTCACCGCCTTCGGGAAAGAACTGTACGCTGATATTTGACACATCATTTTTAACCGGGACAACCTGCACTTCTTTATTAAGGGTTGGTTTTGCTTTGGTAAGCGGCGGTATGCCTGTTACCGGAGGTAACGCGTTGCCTATTTTAATGGCCTTATCAAAATAGTATTCTTCGCCGAAATTTCGCATCAGGCTGGTATAGGCGCGGATATGGTAATTCCCTGCCTTTAACAGGGTATCGCCCAGCGTAATGCTTCCCCAACCCAGCCCGGTGGTAAGCGGCAGGCGGAGGCTTGTTTTAACTGAATCTTTATCATCAACCAGGTCTGCATACAAAAGCTTGCCTGACGTTGAAAGCTCGTTAGTTTCATTTACCACATAAGCCTTCATCCATACGGTATCGCCCAGGCTGTAGTAGGGTTTATCAAAATGGATATGTACCTTTTCAACAGGCACTTTGTTCCTGAAACTATCAAGCGATGCCCTAAGTTCCCGAAATTTATTGTTTTCCGCGTTTTGCATAATTGCGTCCTGAATATTAATGTTATCAGGAACCGGAGATC
>CAISKH010000628.1 GCA_903885865.1 uncultured Mucilaginibacter sp. | reverse complement strand
GAGATTTAGAGGGGGCTTATTTGCCAAACAAAACCGCCGCGTTACATCCCCCAAAACCCGAAGCTGTTTTGAGGCAAACCTCCAGCGGCATTCCGGTTAATTCGGTACAAACATTTATGGGGTCCGCTACTCCCATCGTTTCAAATCCTAAGGTCGGCAATATTAAATTCCCTTTTAGTGACCGAACAGAAATAATAGATTCTATCAAACCAGCCGCTCCTAAAGTATGTCCGTAATACCCTTTTAAACTGTTCAGAGGTATTGAACCCAGGCCAGCCATTGCTATAGCCTTTGCTTCCATTTCATCATTATAACTTGTAGCCGTACCGTGGGCTGATATGAGGTCTATATCACCTGTCTTTAATCCTGCATCAGCTAATGTCTTTTCAATTGCTATACAAAGCTCTTCTCCTGTGCGTGAAGGCGCCGAAATATGGTTGGCGTCATTTGTTACCGCCCCGCTTATAACTTTGATCCTGCCCGCGTATTTGGCGTTTGAGGAAAGGATCATGGTAGCTGCCCCCTCCCCTAAGGTTATACCCGCCCTGTTTATATCAAATGGCTTACATGGTTCCGGGCTTATAGCCTGGAACGATTGAAAACCCGACAGTACAAATTTGGTTATCACATCCGCGCCCGTTATAACGGCGTTTTCATATTGGCCCGACCGTATTAACCGCATCCCCGTCAAAATCGCCATGATACCGGATATACAGGCATTAGATACCACAACGGGCGTATTTACAAAGCCAAAATATTCCGCAACAAGTTTAGCCGAAGTAGGTAAAGCAATTCGGTTATTTAGTTCAGGATTATCGGGTTCAGTTTCCAGCAGGCTTATATTTCCTTTGGTTGATGAAATGATAAGGATGGTCTTTTCATCTGCGGCAACTACCCCGCTATCCTTTAAAACATCTTTAACCGATGCTATAAGTAATTGTTCGAACTTGGTGTATTTAAGTTTATTATCCGCTAATATGTTAACTTTATCAAATAGCGAAGCATAAACCGGCTCGTCGGCTAAAGCATCATCGCTGTGCAGTTTTATACCCGATATGCCTTGTTTTATCCGCTCAAAATTTTCGGCAGTAGTTGCGCCTATGGGCGAGTATATATTATCGGCAACTATATAAACCACAGGCATTATTGATTGATAAATATTTTCATTTCGCATTGCGCTACTACCTCCTCATTACACCATACCTTGCCCGATACAATGCCGGCATCAAATACCTGCACTTCCATTTTTACCTCGGTAAACAATATATCCCCCACTTTTGGCAGACTAAATACTTCTAAATTCTTTACCTGGCCAATATAGCCAGTTGCTACCGGCCTGTCTTCAATACGCGCCATATTACCCGAACCGGCGGCAGCGGTTTGCGCCATGTTTTCCATTAACCCTGCTTCGCTAAACTCACCATCGATTACAAAAACATTATCTGCAGTTACTGTAAAGCTGGTTTTGGTGATGTTATCGTCCGAAAAAAGCAATTCATCCACCATTACAAACGGCGGCTGTTGGGGTATAAGCGACAGGATGTTTTCTTCTTCGGTCATGTATATAAACCACCGTTAATTGATAATACTTCACCGGTTATATAACCCGCCTCTTTCGATGCCAGAAAGCCTACCGCATGCGCAACTTCTTCTGGTAAACCGAAACGGTTAACCGGGATACTACGCTTTAATTCCTTTTCATCCAAAATTTCGGTCATGTCGGTTTTTATAAAACCGGGGGCCACGGCATTTACAGTAATCCCGCTGCGGCCCACTTCCTGCGCCAATGCTTTGGTAGCCCCTATCACGCCTGCTTTAGCAGCCGAGTAATTAGTTTGCCCCGGCATCCCCTTTATCCCAGATAAAGAAACCACGTTAATGATACGGCCGTAGCGGTTAAGCATCATATCTTCCAATACTAAGCGGGTAACATAAAAAAAACTGTCTAGGCTGGTTTTAATAACACTATCCCATTGCTCATCTTTCAGCCATACCATTAAACTATCATCGCGTATACCGGCATTATTTACCAGCACCTCAATATCTTTGGCTTCGTTTGCATTCATCCAGCCATCCAATACATCTTTAATTTGTTCTTTATCGGCTACATCAAATTGCAGCAGTTCACCTTCGCCGCCATTATCCTGTACCAGTTGAAGCGTTTTTTCCGCTTCGGCTGTATTGGTTTTATAATTAATGAGCACATAATAGCCCATAGCGGCCATCTTAGCGCAGATAGCCCTGCCTATTCCTCTTGATCCGCCTGTAACTAATGCGCATTTCATATAGCTTAGCCCTCAGCCCCCTCTAAATCTCCCCCGGTTGGGGAGGCTTTTGATTTTTACTTTTTTTAAAATTAGTTTTCGAAACGAAGAATTTAAAGTCCTCCCTACCGGGGAGGATTTAGGAGGGGCTTATCGGCTCAGTTCCCTCCAAATAATTCTTCACCTTCTCCATATCCTTATATTTAGGCGAATCCTCAATAAATTTAGGAAATATCTCTCTAACTTGAGTATACAGGGCCAAAGTACGCGGCGCCAGTTTTGATTGACAGCCCAGGTAGTCTATCCCCTGCAAAATAGTCATTAACTGGATAGCCAACACCGTAAACGCGTTATCAATTACCTTACCCGTCATTAAAGCGGCATTACAGCCCATGCTCACAATATCCTGGTTATCGTTATTGTTAGGGATGCTATGTACATACATAGGGAACGACAAAGTTTGATTTTCGGCCACGGTTGATGTTGCTGTAAACTGTACGCCCTGCATACCAAAATTAAGTCCCAATACACCCAAATTTACAAACGGCGGGAATTTCTGGTTCAGCTTATCATTCAGCAGGTAATTTAATTGTCGTTCTGAGAGCATGGATAATTTGGTAATAGCTATTTTCAATTTATCCATTTCCAGCGAAACATAGTCGCCATGAAAATTACCGCCATGATAAACGTTTTTGTTGATATGATCGATCACCGGGTTAT
>CAISKH010000627.1 GCA_903885865.1 uncultured Mucilaginibacter sp. | reverse complement strand
TTGTCGAAATTAATGTCAATAGTTGCGGGGTTTGTGTTTGGGTTATATGAACCCAGGCGCTCAATAAAGCGTCCGTCACGCGGAGCACGAGCGTCTGCTACAACAATGTAATAAAAGGGCTTTCCTTTTTTACCATGTCTTTGCAATCTGATCTTAGTTGCCATTTTTTATCTTTTTATGTGTTCAACATTACCCCGGAGTTTCTTTCAGCGGGGACGCAAAGGTAAGAAAATGTTTTTATTTTGAAAAGGATATTTAAATTTAAGTTGATTGGGTTAGATTTAGATTGATTAAGTGAGTGGTTGACCTTACCATAAAAATAATACCCACTCACCTAATCAACCCAATCAACCACTCACTTATAAAGACAATATCTCCACTATCCTTAAAAAGTCAGCATTAACATCTTCGTGGTGTTTAACCGATAGTTCGAACGGGGTAAAGGTTATAACATTATGTATAAGGCCCACCATTTCGCCATGATGGCCATCCCTTAATATTTCAACTGCAGCAACACCTAACCGGCTTGCCAGCACCCTATCCATACACGTTGGCTTTCCGCCGCGCTGTATATGGCCCAGTATAGATACGCGCGTATCATAGTTAGGATATTTTTCCTGTATAAGGCGGCCGATCTCAAAAGCGCCGCCCGGCTCATCGCCCTCGGCAACCACTACAATTTTTGATGCTTTATCCTTACGCCCTTTTTCAAGCCTTTCAAACAAAGCGCTCATATCCGATCGCGTTTCGGGTACCATAATGGCTTCGGCCCCTATACCAATGCCTGCACGCAGGGCGATCATACCCGAGTCGCGGCCCATCACTTCAACTATAAACAGCCTGTCGTGCGATTCGGCGGTATCCCTTATCTTATCAACGGCTTCAACCACTGTATTAATAGCTGTATCATACCCGATAGTGAAATCAGTGCCCCGCAGGTCGTTGTCAATAGTACAGGGTAATCCTATAATAGCAATGTCTTCGTACTCGTGCCCAAATTCACTGGCGCCAATAAAAGTTCCGTTCCCGCCAAGGGCAACAAGGGCATCTATATTATTCGTTTTTAGTTGATCGTACGCCCGCTTACGCCCTTCTGCTGTTTTAAATTGTTCACTCCTGCCGGTTTTTAATATGGTGCCGCCGCGCTGAATAATGTTCCCTACCGATTTCCTTTCCATAGGTATGATATCCCCGTTTATCATCCCCTCATAACCACGGCGGATACCAGCAACTTCAATATCATAATATATAGCTGTACGCACAACTGCGCGTATAGCGGCATTCATTCCGGGCGCGTCACTGCCTGACGTAAAAACTCCTATTTTTTTTATATGGGCCATTGTTATTTTTGGCGGGTGTTTATTCGTTATTCCGTTGGCAGATCATACTTTTTTTATAAAGCCCAATTACCGTTTTATGCTGCGAAAATACGTTATTTTTTGCCGCCCTGCGCACTTTTGTAAGCCAAAATTCCGCTATCCAGGTATTTTATATATTCATCAATATTAAAATCAGCGCCCTGGGGGGGCACAAGCGTTTGTCCGTCGTTATTAATAATTACATAAAAGGGCTGCGCGTTCGAGTTATATTTAGCAATTTCAAGATCGAGCCATTTGCCGCCAAGCGTCGTAATTTTTTTCCCGGTAACAGTTGATGTAAATTGTTCGGCCACAGAGAGTTCGGTTTTATCATCAATAACCAGTTGCAATATCACAAAATCATTTTGAAGCCTTTTTAATACCTCCGGGTTTGGCATAACGTTCGATTCCATTTCACGGCAGTTAACACAGTTCCAGCCTGTAAAGTCGATCAGTATGGGCCTGTGTAATTGTTTTGATACTTCAATAGCCTGGTCATAGTCATACCAGTCGTCAATGCCTTTTACTTTTGGCAGGCGCTTAAAAAGATCTTCGTATTTTTTTGTTTTGATAGATGATGCGTTCGCAGGTGCTGCAACCGTGCCAATACCGGCCGAAAGGTCAAAATCCTGCGTACTTAGCGGTGGTAAAAACGCGCTGATAGATTTTAAAGGCGCCCCCCATAAACCCGGTACCATATAAATTACAAAGGCAAATACAATAATGGCTATAAACGTGCGCGGCACTGAAACGTATGGCAGGTCGCTGTCATGCGAAAATTTTATCTTCCCAATTAAATATAAGCCCATCAGCAAGCCTATGGCTATCCATAACGATAAAAATATTTCGCGGTCGAACAAGTTCCAGTGATAGGCCAGGTCAACATTTGATAAAAATTTAAGCGCGAATGCTATTTCAATAAAGCCTAAAACAACTTTAACGCTGTTGAGCCAGCCGCCCGATTTTGGCAACGTTTTTAATGCCGAAGGGAACAAGGCAAAAACCGTAAACGGCAGCGCCAGCGCCAGCGAAAATCCAAACATACCAACAGCAGGCCCCAAACGTTCGCCTTTGGTGGCAGCTTCAACCAGTACCGAACCAATTATCGGGCCCGTACATGAAAAAGATACCACCGCTAAAGTGGCTGCCATAAAGAATATACCAATAAGGCCCCCCTTGTCAGAATTTTCATCCAGCTTATTGGCTAACGAACCGGGCAATGTTATTTCGAAAGCCCCAAGGAACGATATGCCAAAAACAATAAGCAGGATAAAGAAAGCGAAATTAAATATGCCGTTGGTAGCCAGCTCGTTTAATGCCGAAGGGCCAAAAAGAAGGGTAATTATAAACCCTAATGCAACGTAAATTACAATTATTGACAGCCCGTAAAGCAGCGATTGCAAAATGGCCCGACTGCGGCTGCCTCCCTTTTTTGTAAAAAAGCTTACCGTTAAAGGCAGCATAGGGTAAATACAGGGCATTAAAAAAGCCGCAAATCCGCCCAAAAAACCTGCGATAAAAATTTCCCAGAGCGTTTTTGGTTTTTCGGCAGAGGGGGTAGGGGCAACGGTTTTTGTTTTCGCTATTTGCTGCTGCGCTTTTTTACTTGCCGCCATGCTATCGGCAGCAGTGGGTATGCTGGTAAAAGTTACGCCTGCGGTATCGCTTTTTGATTGTGCCTTAACCGGGTTACTTACCGCTAAACCTATCGCCATAACGGCAATAAGCAGGTAACCTATTATTTTAACCGGGAAACGTTTATTGATCAGCATCCTTTTCTGTTTATTTACCTACGGGGACAGAAAAATTCACATCATCGGGTGGAAGGCATTTTACATTATTGCAGGTCATATATTCTAATGTTCCTTTTATAGCTGATACATTCGCCGATCTTAACCTTATCTTTTGCTCAAAAATAACCTCATTTTCAAAATAGCTCACCTCCATGCCAAATGCTTTTTCAAATTTAGTTAAGGGCTTAGGCTCGGCTATTTTACCAACTAAACTGTACTCTTTTGACGGCGCAAAGGTAAACGATGTTTTTATTGGCCCGCCATCTTTTACGTTTAGCGAATAAATGTGCCAGCCCTGCTCCATAGTGGCCTTTAAATAAACAGTGACTTCTGTGCTGCCGGTTTTTTTTGCAGCGTATGCCCATTTAACCGGGTGCTCAATTTGGGCGTAGGCGCCAACGTTGATAATTAATGCGGCTGCTATGGCCAGTATTTTTTTCATGGTTTATTTATTTAAAAATTCAATTTCTTTGAGATTATAGGTTACTTCTTTTTTATTATCCCCATGTATTGCCAGCAAACCATTGCCGGTTACATTTTTAATTGCGCCGGTAAAGATAATGCCATCCGCCTTAAAACTCCTTTGCTCGTTAAGCCAATATAAACGCTTTAAATAGCTGTTTCTTATAAAGTCAATTTTACCGGCTTTCAAATTAAGGTAATAGGCTTCAATATGGCCGCAAATGTCAGCTAATAAAGCAAGTAAATCGTAATCTTTTTGTAATATCTGCCATACCGATACGGCATTGCACATACCATCAGGAAAGTTTTCCTGGTTTATATTAAGCCCGATGCCAATAACCGAATTTTTTATTTGTGCCCCTTGCAGCAAATTTTCAATTAATATGCCACCCAGTTTTTTATCGGCATAATAAATATCATTGGGCCATTTTATTTTAAGCTGATTGCCCAGCAACGGTTGCAACGCGTCGAAAACGCCTAAACTTACTACCCGGTTAAGGTCGAACTGGTCCGTTACAGCTAAAAACGTGGGGTTAAGCAGCAAGCTAAAAGTGAGGTTTTTGCCCGGTTCGCTATGCCATTGATTGCTTTGCTGGCCGCGGCCGGCAAATTGCTCTTCTGCCATAATGACCGTTCCTTCAGGCAATGGCTTGGAATTTGACAATAGGTTTTTAAGGAAATTGTTGGTCGAGTCAACTTCTTTTAATGTCAGTAAATTTTGTCCAACAAATAATCCTGAAAATATGTTATTTTGCAATGTTATAATAATGCTAAGCTCAAAAACGTTCAAAACTAATTCTTTTTGATGGTAAAAAATAAAGCGCTCAATGAATCCGCTTACATTTCTGAATTAGCCATTCATGGCATACAGGAAAAAAAAGGCAACGATATTGTCAGGTTAGACCTTCGTAATATACATAGTTCAGTGACCGATTACTTTGTAATATGTCATGCCGATTCAGCCACACAAGTTAAAGCCATTGCAAACAGTATTGAAGATGAAGTTTATAAAGCGCTGAAACAAGACCCCTGGCGAAAGGAAGGCCTTGAATATGGCGAATGGATATTGCTGGATTATGTAAATGTTGTTATACACGTGTTCAGAACAGATAAACGTGAATTTTATGGTGTTGAAGATCTTTGGGGCGACGCCGAGATTAAAAGTTACAAAAGCGCTTAGCGCCCTGTTGTAACTTATAAATGTTTGATTATAAGTTGAGATTAAAAGAAATGAAAGATAATAAATTGGAAAAACCAAAACCGATACGAAAAATACCAACGAAAAGAATAGCTCCAAAGCCTGGCAAGGGTAACAATTTTATGTGGCTTTACGCGGTTGCTATAGCTGTTTTTCTGGGTGTGGCATACTTTTCAAACAGTAATGGCGGCCTGCCCGTTGATTTTAAACGGTTTGAAACCGAAATGCTTAAGCCCGGTGATGTAGATCATATTAATGCTTATAAAAGCGGCGACCTGGTTATTGCCGAGGTCCATATTAAAAAAGACAGTTTAAAAAAGCCGCAGTATGCTGATGTTAATAAAGCGAAACCGGCCTTTGGGACTAATGCTGACGATCCGCAATATACTTTTACGGCTTCTTCGTACGATAATTTAGAGCGAAATATACTCGCTGCGCAAAAAGACGTACCTGATGCCCAAAAAGCCGGCATTACCTACCAACAGCGCGACAGTATTTTTTCGAGTCCGCTGGTGCAAACTGTGATCATGATCGTGCTGTTTGCCGGTGTATTAATGTTTATTATGCGCCGTATGAGCGGCGGTGGAGGAGGCGGGCCGGGCGGCCAGATATTTAATATCGGCAAATCAAAAGCTACCCTGTTTGACAAGGAAGCACAGGTATCGGTTACTTTTAACGATGTTGCCGGACTGGAAGAAGCCAAACAGGAAGTAATGGAAATTGTTGATTTCCTGAAAAACCCTAAAAAATATACTAACCTGGGTGGCAAAATACCTAAAGGCGCTTTATTGATAGGCGCACCTGGTACCGGTAAAACCTTATTGGCCAAAGCTGTTGCAGGCGAGGCGCAGGTGCCTTTCTTCTCCCTGTCAGGTTCTGATTTTGTGGAGATGTTTGTGGGTGTAGGCGCGTCGCGTGTTCGTGATCTGTTCCGCCAGGCAAAAGACAAAGCACCATGTATTATATTTATCGACGAGATTGACGCCATTGGCCGTGCCCGTGGCAAAAACAATATTGTTGGCGGCAATGATGAGCGCGAAAATACACTGAACCAGTTATTGGTAGAGATGGACGGTTTTGGTACCGATTCGGGTATTATTATACTGGCCGCAACTAACCGACCGGACGTGCTCGATTCAGCTTTATTGCGCCCCGGCCGTTTTGACAGGCAGGTATCAATTGATAAACCCGACCTGATAGGCCGCGAACAAATATTTAAGGTACACCTTAAACCGGTTAAACTGGCCGAAGGTGTCGACGCTAAAAAATTATCGGCACAAACCCCTGGCTTTGCCGGGGCCGAGATAGCCAACGTATGTAACGAAGCCGCCCTTATAGCCGCTCGTAAAAACAAGGAAGCTGTTGATATGCACGATTTCCAGGATGCTATCGACCGTGTAATAGGCGGTTTGGAGAAAAAGAACAAGATCATATCGCCCGAAGAAAAACGCATTGTTGCTTACCACGAAGCGGGCCATGCTATTGCAGGCTGGTTCCTGGAACATGCCGATCCGCTGGTAAAGGTTTCTATTGTTCCGCGCGGTGTGGCAGCATTGGGCTACGCCCAGTACCTGCCTAAAGAGCAGTTCCTGTATACTATTGAGCAACTGGAAGATGGTATGTGCATGACCATGGGCGGGCGCGTTGCCGAAGACATTACTTTTGGTAAAATATCAACCGGAGCGCAAAACGACCTCGAGCGCATTACCAAACTATCCTACGCAATGGTTACTATTTATGGCATGAATGATAAAGTGGGTAATGTATCCTTTAACGATACGCAAGGCGAATACCAGTTTAACAAGCCTTATTCAGAAAAAACATCGGAACTGATAGACCAGGAAGTCCGTAACCAGATAACCCAGGTTTATGAGCGCACCAAAAAATTATTGATAGAAAAACGCGAAGGGCTGATAAAATTAGCCGATAAGCTGCTGGAAAAAGAAATATTGTTCCAGTCGGACCTGGAAGAGATATTGGGTAAGCGCCCGTTTGAGCACCGTACCACTTATGATGAGTTTGTGAACGGCACAGATGAATCAGCCAGGGAGGAACCTGCTGCGCATCCTCCACTTGCCCATGAAGGCGTGGCCGACCATTCGGGAACGTTTGAAAGAAACCCCGAGGAGAAAGAAATTAAGGGATAAGCCTTAAGTCGCAAGTCCTTAGTCTTAAGTCGGTTTGTACAAGACTAAGGACTCGCGACTTAAGACTACAGACTCAACCATGCGCAACATAACCACATCGAAAGAAAAGCTGCTTAAAAAGATACGCCAGGCGCTGTTGGAGAAAAGGGACAACCCCTACCCCAACCTGGAAAACCTGCCGCTTTACCCTGCTGCCGATGAAATGCTGGATGTAATGTTTGCCGAGGAATTTGCTGCTGTATCGGGCCAGTTTAGCTTTTGCGAAGATGAGGTACAATTTATTGAGACACTGCTCATCCTCGCAGCCGAACGCAACTGGCATAAAATATATTGCTGGGAGCCCGCCCTGCAGGCCATACTTGCCCGCTACGAATACCCTTATTTTGAAACCGATAAAGATTTTGAACAGGCCGAAGTTGGCTTTACGCTCTGCGAAGCCCTTATAGCCCGCAATGGCAGTATTTTACTGTCAAACGGCAACGAGGCCGGGCGGCGCTTGAGCATTTACCCGCCGGTGCATATTGTGCTGGCCTATACCTCACAGCTTGTTCCCGATCTCAAAGATGGTTTCGCCCTGCTCAAACAAAAATACGGCGACAATATACCCTCCATGATCAGCAATGTCACCGGCCCAAGCCGTACCGCCGATATTGAAAAAACATTGGTTTTAGGCGCGCATGGGCCTAAAGAATTATTTGTGTTTTTACTGGATGGATAATCCCGTTGTCTGTGTCATCACAGACAGCAAGTTAATGAGTTGTCTGTGAGGACACAGACAACGGGAAGTGACTATTTTTAGCGCCAAACCCGATACTCACAACTTTAAACTCCCTAAACTGCTTTCCTCTAAAACAACCCGCACACTTTCCTTCCCTTTATATTCCCATTTTACTAAGCGGATACTGCTCCCTGCTATTTCAATACCCGTTATATCGCCATCATCAAAACAGCAGCAGCCGCTGTTAAAATAGGTATCCAAAACACCTTTAAAGTCAGGTGGCCTTGCGCTCTTTAAATGCAGCTTATCTATTTTAGCCTGCAGTTCATTGGCTGCCTTGCTTGCATTATCTTTTTTTGCCTGCTCTTGTTTCTCATACAGTATCTCCAGTTCTGTCAACGACCTGAATACTGGTTGATGCGTATGCCCGGTTATTAAAACCGTGTCCTTTCGTTTTGAGCTCCACTCATACATCATTTTGTTATGTTCGGTTTTCAACTGATCATTATTGGCAGGGGTATTCGGGTTAATACGTAAATAGGATTGAAATGGCGCCCATATATCAGATACGAACCATTTACTGAACCAGTTGCCGTCGCTTTGCAGGTCGCCCTGGTGGCCGTGGGTCATGAAAATGGAAAGTTTTTTATTACCAATTGTTGTTTGCAGTATAACGCCCTCATCTATCTTTATAGCTTCTCCGTAAATTTGCAGCAGGCTTACTTTGGCCAGCGGGTCATTATCCCAATACAGATCATGATTGCCAAATATTTTGATAAATGCCTTGCGGACCAAAAATTTCTTCTCCCGTTCAAACGTCAGTTTATTATGTCTTTTAACCGTGATGAACAGGTTCTCCCAAAGCTCCTCGCTATCGCCCAGGTTGATGTAGAAAAACTTTTCCCTTTCGTAATAGTCGAGCGCGGCCAGGTAGTTTTTTGCCGCTTTGGCAAATACATCCGAACCATCGCGTGCACCCTTATGCTGGTCTGATAAAATGATAAACTTATCCTTTTCGGCATCAAAGGGAATTACCTGGCCACTATTACCGGGATCGGTAGTAATGCTTTGATACAAGTCGGTCAACGCTTTATCAACCCGCTTCTTATCAGGCCTTGACGACCATTTGTTGGCCAGGTTGATTACCGGTTTGGTTAATAAGCGTTGCAGGAATTTGCGCATGGTGAAGTAACATAAAAATACAGTTTATGTTCGTAAAAAATAATTCAATATTATTGCAAATTTACTAAAAATATTAGCAATTTTGTTTTATGGCACATCAGGATAATTCGGAGTTTTTTAAGGGGCGCGGCGCGCAGGTTAATACCGATAATAAGTTTTTAAAACGCAAATATGTGTTGGACCATGTTGAGGGTTTAGACGAACCTTTATTGGAAAACAGTGCCACCCAGCTTTTTGAAGAAACACCGAAAAAAATAGTAAGCGAATCAAACAGCCCCGACCTGAGTCATATGTATTCTATAAACCCCTACCAGGGTTGCGAGCATGGCTGCATTTACTGTTATGCCCGTAACACGCATGAATACTACGGCTTTAGCGCCGGGCTTGATTTTGAGCGCAAAATAATTGTGAAACGTAATGCACCCGAATTACTGGAGAGCTACTTTAACAAAAAGAACTACCAGCCTGTATGCATACTGCTTTCAGGTAATACCGATTGCTACCAGCCCATTGAGCGCCGTTTAAAAATAACGCGGGCATTACTACAGATATTTTTACAATACAAGAACCCTGTGAGCATTATAACCAAAAACAATGTCATAATCCGCGACCTGGATATTGTAACCGAACTGGCCAAACTGAACCTGGTTCATGTTAACGTATCCATCACCTCTTTAAACGAACAACTGCGACAAAAACTGGAGCCACGCACCGTTACCGCCAATGGCAGGCTGGCGGTTATTCAAAAACTCTCAGAAAAAGGCGTACCGGTTAGGGTGATGGCCGCGCCTATAATACCGGGTTTAAACAGCAATGAACTGCCCGATATTATAAAAGCATCGGCCGACAGGGGTGCGCTATCAGCCGGTTTCACTATTGTTCGCCTTAACGGCAGCATAGCCGAAATATTTACCGACTGGATACACAAAGCATTCCCTGACCGCGCCGAAAAGGTATTGAACGCTATACGCGCCTGCCATGACGGCAATTTAAACGACAGTGAGTTTGGCCGCCGTATGCGCGGCGAAGGGCAGGTGGCTCAATCCATCCACCAGCTATTTAAAATGGCTTGCAACCGTTTTTTGGCCGACAGGGAAATGCCGCCTTTTGATTATTCTCTATTTGTTCCGAAGGGTGGGAGGCAAACGACGTTGTTTTAGAAACCGTTTGTTCGAGGATTTGTCTAAACAAAAAAGGCGCCTTTTCGGGCGCTTTTCTGTAAATATAAATATTATTATTTAAGCTAATTCTGCTTCTGCTTCCATGGCCATTTGCTCATCGATCAGTATGCGGCCGCAATGTTCGCAAACAATAACTTTTTTGCGCTGGCGTATGTCGCTTTGGCGTTGCGGCGGTATCTGGTTAAAGCATCCCGAGCATGAATCGCGCTGGATAGTAACCACTGCCAGGCCGTTTTTAGCATTTTGGCGCAAACGGTTGTAGGCAATTAATAAACGCTCATCAATTCCGCTGGTGGCTTTATCAGCCAGCACGGTTAATTCGTTTTCTTCTTTTTCAGTTTCGGCGGTTATAGTGCCTAATTCGTCTTTTTTAGCTTCCAGGTCGCTTTTACGGGCTTCCAGGTCGGCAAGGGCTTTTTCGTAAACCTGTGTTTTCGAAACAATTTCAAATCCAAATTCGCGGATCTTCTTTTCACTCACCTGTATGTCTAACCCCTGTATCTCTATCTCTTTCGAAATAGCATCATACTCGCGGTTGTTTTTTACTTCGTTAAGCTGGGTTTCGTATTTTTTGATGTTAGCCAGGGCATCATTGATCAGATTTTTGCGGGTAACTATTTCATCCTCCAAATCATCCAGCTCGCCTTTTATTTTTTGTATACGGGTCTCCAAACCTGCAACATCATCTTCAAGGTCGGCAACTTCCATGGGTAATTCGCCTCTTATCTGGCGAATTTTATCAATTTTTGTGTGGATGGTTTGTAATTCGTATAACGCTTTTAGTTTTTGTTCTACGGTTTGTTCCATTATTTTGACGGGATTTATGCTTATTTGTTTTTATAAACGGATGGCAAAGATACAACTATTTTTAAATTATTTTATAATTGAATTGTAAATTGCGCCTCACCCCGGCCCTCTCCTAAAGGAGAGGGGGTTAGATGAGTTTACAATCACATAAAATACCGCACCGGGTTGGTATTAACACTCGTTAACCGTACAGGCAAATCAATAAATTTTTGCTGTATCATTTCGAGCAGCAATTGCTGCGTAAACTGCTCGCTTTCAAAATGGCCAATATCCGCAATGATGATCTTGCCTTCGGCATCAAAAAACTCGTGGTATTTATAATCGGCGGTAATAAAAATATCCGCCCCGGCGGCAATGGCATTTTTCAATAAAAAGCTCCCTGCGCCGCCGCAAAGCGCCACTTTTTTTATTTGCTTCCCGGTAAACGCGGTATGCCTTATTACAGGCGTGTGCATTTTTTCTTTAAGGTGATATAAAAAATCTTCCTCGTCCATCGCCATTTCCAGTTCGCCTATCATGCCTGAGCCAACTTGCTGGTGCTGGTTGGTAAGGGTGAACAGATCATAAGCCACCTCCTCGTAAGGGTGCGCCAGTATAAGCGCCATTAATATTTTGCTTTCCAGGTTGGCGGGATAAACGGTTTCTATGCGTGTTTCTTCTTCGGTATGACGAACACCCGGCTCACCAACATACGGGTCGCTGTCTTCATTGCCTTTAAAAGTTCCGGTGCCTTCCGCATTAAAGCTGCAATCGCTGTAATTGCCAATATTACCCGCCCCGGCATGGAACAAGGCGTTACGAACCTGGTCGACATGGCTGGCGGGCACATAAGTAACCAGCTTTTTTAGCAGGCCCTGTTTGGGCGCTAAAATATTACAGTTATCCAGTTCAAGCGTTTCGCAAATGCGCGCATTAACCCCGGTTAATACATTATCTAAATTAGTATGGATGGCATACAGGGCAATATTATTTCTAATTGCTTTTTCAACTACCCGCTCTACATAAGTTTTGCCGTTAAATTTCTTTAATCCCTTAAAAACAATGGGGTGGTGCGAAATAATGAGCTGGCAATTGGTAGCAATAGCTTCATCAACCACAGCCTCCAAACAATCCAGCGCTATTAAAACCTGCTTAATTTCCTGGTCGGGATGGCCAACAATAAGGCCGGCGTTGTCATAATCTTCCTGATAGGATAGCGGGGCAATCGATTCCAAATAGGCGGTGAGATGGGATAGTTTCATTTTTGGATTTCACTGATTTTGATCCTGATAGTTATCGGAATGATTACACAGATTTTATAAATGTATTAAAAATCCCCAAACAAGTAAAGACGCAATGTCTTTTTGCGTCTCTACATTTTTCCAAAATATATATTAGATCGAGGTACCCTCAGGGTGTCTCTACGTGAGTTTAATTACCCCATTTTGGCGATATTAAAAGCTTCGAAGCCATTTTCTGGTTGAACTCCAATGCCAGTGTTCTGTGGTTAACAAGGTCTACAATGGTCCCTATTAAACAAAACCCGCCGGTGAAAAAGTATAACAGGCCCATGCCTATTTGTCCTAACAAAAAGCGTTGTATGCCCGCAACACCAAAAAAGCCTATCAGTGTAAATATTAATACATCCTGCGGACTTTTACGCTTACCGGTATAAGCCATATAAAAATATTTTTTCTGGTCATCAGTAAGCCCTGATGTAGCTTGCTGCAAAAAAGCCAGTTCTTCGCTTGATATCCCTGACAGGCCCATATAAGGACTTTGATACATATCCATGATAATAGTTTTTAGTGATTGTTTTTTTATTTATACCTCAAAACTAAGGTAGTATTAAAATATCGCCAATGCAAAATGGGCAAAGTATTTAAACAAATCGGTAAGGGTGGGGGTTTTGGCGGTGAAATGGTAGCTCAGCCCCAGCCCCCTCTAAATCTCCCCCCGTAGGTGAGACTTTCCCAGCGCGCAAGCCTACCTTATCAAATGGTGAGAATGGTTTAAATTTTAACAAATCAAAAAGTCTCCCCTACCGGGGGAGATTTAGAGGGGGCTGCTAAAACATATATCCTATACAAAATCAGCACCAAAGCCGGTACGCCCAGCCAGTGCGCATGCCTCGAGTTGGTTAAATTACCATGTATGAGCCAGGAAATAGAATGCCCTATGCCGCAGCCGGGGCACCAGGTAATACCCATTAGTTTTAAGGGGCATAACGGGTACTGCGATTCCAGAGATGGGTTGGCCAAAGCCAATGCAATAATGGCGGCCACCCAGAAAATTAGTTCGAAATTTTTTCTTAAAAACTTAATCAACTTTGTTCCTGTTTGTTGCAAGCAACAAAGATACGCCTAAAGCGCATAATAATCCAACAAGCAGGGCGGCAAATAACCGCCCCGAAAAGGCGCTGATGTTATTACCTGCTGATATATAATTAATATACAATATACCCCAAAAAACAGCTAATATGCCGCCGAATAATAAAATTTTAAAGCTTTGCATCAACGCTTCTAAAAAGCCCATTTTGCCCTTGCATTCGGTGGCGCGATAATTTTTAATGCCGAAATACAATCCGGCGATGGGTATCAGCACAGATAAATATTCGTAAGGGGCGGTGTTTTCATCAAGGGTGTCATAGCCCATCAAGTGCATGGTAAACAGCCATAATCCGCTAAGCGCGCCGATTACGAGGCCCCATATTAATGCGTTTTTCATTTTTTTAAGTGTTAGGTTAATTGTTGTGAGTTGTAATTTAATACGTAGGGCAAATACCATACGTTGTTTAAACTATTATAAAAAGTATTTAAGGGGGTGTATTGTTTGCATAATTATTTTTTATCCGGTTAAGGCGCCATTTTCCGTATATTTGCCGCAGTTTGAACATCCGTGATATACTAGAAAGATATAAAGCTGATGACCGGGTTAAAGCGTTGGCTACGGCCTTAAATGCCGCTAAAAACCCAAGGATACAGCTTCGTGGTTTAACCGGATCGGGTGATGCGGCCATGGCGGTAGCATTGTATTTTTTGCAGCATAAGCACATGGTATTTGTGCTGCCCGAACGGGAGGAAGCCGGCTATTTCCAGGCCGACCTGGAGAACCTTACCGGCAAAGAAGTTTTATTATTCCCCTCCTCCTACCGCAAACCTTTTGAATTTACCCAGCCCGACAGCAGCCATGTTTTGGTGCGTGCCGAGGTATTGAATGAGCTTAACCACTCATCCGAATTTGGGCAAATGATAGTTACCTATCCCGAAGCATTGGCCGAAAAGGTGATAGACCGGGCATCGCTTGAAAAAAATACGCTCGAAATGTCGGTAACCCACAAGCTCAGCATTGATTTTATTAACGAGTTTTTGGTGGAGTATGATATTGACCGCGTTGATTTTGTGTACGAACCGGGGCAATTTTCGATTCGAGGCGGTATTGTTGATATTTTCTCTTTCTCGCATGAGCTGCCTTACCG
>CAISKH010000626.1 GCA_903885865.1 uncultured Mucilaginibacter sp. | reverse complement strand
ATGCGGTTGTTCTCGATGATCCAATGATGCCCGCGCATCTATGCTTAGTAATGCCATCACCGGAAAAATCAATTTAAAATATGATTATTTACATGGGATGAGTGTTTTGCTGAATATCCACAATATAACTTACGACGAAGTAATGCGTGTAAACCTACCAGTTACAGACATCACTAAATTATTAATGAAAGTGATAGACGAAAAGCGGACTATGTATGTATTTGCGGCTTTTCCGACCGAACACCATCGCGCAAATTTATTCGGTCAATTTCGGCCTGTGTCATTTTAGCTTTTGCTTCATTTTTGGGGATGTAAACGTCAACAGTGCCGAACTTAGTTTGGTCATGTTTGATTTGAATCTTCCATTTTTCCGTCCCCGCAGGGTCTTCTAACGGAGACCCTGCGGAGTAGAACAGGTAAAAACGTATTGGAGAAAATCAGCCAATTTGCATTTACTTGATTATCAATACATAACCCCAAAATCACAGCTAAAATTACTGACGAATAAGGTGATTCACACCTAGCTCAAAAAAGTGATTCACCCCATTTAGTCAAAAAGTCAGTAAAAAATATAAAATGCTTGTTTGCAATTTATTAAATATTATTACCTAAAGTTTTTGTACTGATTCAGGGTGATTCACTCTGTTTTTGCAAATCATTGTATTACAGTATCTTACAGGCAAAAAGTGATTCGAGTGATTCAAAGTGATTCACTATTTTGTGAATCACTTCATCGTAACCAAACAACGCGTTTTATTGCTTAACAACCGCCTGGTAATTCTCCAGCCGCAACTTACGTGTAAGCGCTTCGAGGTAATAATAATCCGCATATATGATGGGCACATCAATTTCGCCGTTCGCTGGTTTATTGCCGGTACTGTGCAATAATAAGAAACCCTTGCTTTCGCCGGGTTTGGCCTGGTACGCAGCTAAATTCCTCATAATTTGGTTGGCCATTGTGCGATACACCTTATTCCTTCGGCCATAAGTGCTTAACTCATACAAAGCCGCAGCTGTAACTGCCGCCGCCGAAACATCGCGCGTTTGATTGGCCTTATCAGGCGCGTTATAATCCCAGTACGGAACCAGGTCGGTAGGCAGGTTGGGATCATTCAAAATAAAATCAGCAATTTTCCGGGCCTGTTGCAGGTATTTTCTATCCCTGGTTTCCCGGTAACACATGGTATAGCCATATAAACCCCATGCCTGCCCGCGGGCCCAGGCGGTTTCATTGCCATAACCCTGGTTGGTGATCTTGTTTATAACTTTCCCGGTTTCAGGATCGTAATTAACTACATGATACGAACTGTTATCGGGCCTGAAATGGTTTTTTAAGGTGGTATTAGCATGGGTAACTGCTATTTTATAAAAGGAAGAATCGCCTGACAGGCGGCTGGCTTCAAACAGCAATTCCAGGTTCATCATGTTATCAATAATTACGGGGTATTTCCCAACCTTCAAATTATCCCATGATTTGATAGCGCCAACCACCGGGTTAAACCGTTTACTCAATGACCGGGCAGCCTGTATAATTACGTCCTTGTAATGCGGGTCCTGGGTAAGGCGGTAACCATTGCCAAAACTGCAATAAACCTCGAAGCCAAGGTCGTGTGTACCGGTACTGTACTTTTCAGGTTCAATATAAGCTGTAAATTTTTGCGCTTGTTTAAGCCATTGGGGGTCCTTAGTGTATTCATATAAATACCAAAGCTCCCCCGGGAAAAACCCGCTGCACCAGTCGTTGGGTGGTATTAATACCATGTTTCCCGCTTTATCCAGTGCACGGGGTATCACCAGGGTGCCTGTAGCTTTTGTTTTCGCTTTATCAATTTCTGTTAGCATTACCCCTGTTTGCGAAACTGCAAATTTAAAGGCATTGGCAACATCGGTCTGTGCCCGTGTTTTTAAAGAAAATGAGCTTATAAAAAAGGTCAATAAGAGAAGCCGGTACCGGGTATTCATTATTCAGCTACCAATATCTTTACAACTACTTTTTT
>CAISKH010000625.1 GCA_903885865.1 uncultured Mucilaginibacter sp. | reverse complement strand
CTCCATGTGCCTTCATACAGCGGATGATGATCTACAACGATGCCATTTTTATCAAACTCAATAAAAGGCTCTTTATTAAGGCGAACCATAATACTGGTTTCATAATTTGGCATATCAAGCGGCATATATACATCTTTAAAAGGCTTCTCCTCGCGTTTCCTGTTATAGATCACATACAGCAGATCGGGAAAATAAAGAGCGTATATACCGGATATTCCGGTTGTACGGAGCAACTCAAAAGAAAACCAGGGAACATTCGCTAATTTTTCTTTCGTGTATTTGGGAAGGTTTTCCAAATTGATCCAATAATTTGCCGAATCTATCCTGCGTTGCATTTTAAATATATTTATTTTCCGCTGAATTACATCTTCGGGCGGGCGTTCGGGGTTAAGCATACGCGTAAACCGGCGTGCTTCAAAACCCTCCTCTTTTAACTTGTCAGTATAAAGCGCCCTGAAAAAATGCATTGACGAACCATAATAAGCCAAATCACGGTTTGCACGCCATTTCTTTTTCTGGGCTTCATTTCCGGGCAGCTCCTCAAAAACCTGTTGCCCCTGGTAAGAAATGGTGTCATTTATCCTGTCGCTTTTAAAGCGTTTCAGCAAATATTTTACCCGGTAGCCAAGCGCCCTGTTTTCAACCACCAAAAAATCATCGGCATCGGCTTCTAATACATCCAGCGTTCTGCTATAATTGAAATTGAGTATTTTAGGATTAATAACATCGCAATTCCTGGCATTTTCATCGGTACCAATAAATTCATCTTTAAACCGCGCGTAGTTTCGCTTCCAGTCGGCCGCGCTTGTGGTTGAAATAACAACTTCTCTTAGTTGAATTGCTTTGGGTTCTAATTCAATAGTAAGCTTTATAGGTTCGTCGTTTACCAGTACTGTTTGTACATGATCGCTATAACCCAGGGTGGTAACTACCAGAGTATATTGCCCCGGCCTTAAATTGCTTAACGTGAAGGACCCATCTGTTGCTGTAATGGTACCAAATGATGAATTACTTAAAAAAACACTGGCACGGGGTATTGCCGATTTTGTTTCCATAGAAGTTACTTTACCGGTTATAACTCCGTTTTGAGCCATCGTAAAAACGGGCCACAAAAAACACAGTAAAACCAAATATGAAAACCGCATTTATAATTTATTATCCGTTTTTTTAAGAGATGTCCTTAGAGATGCTAAATTAAAACATTTATAAATGAAATATTAACGAAAATGAGTATCAAAGTTGTTATAACCCGCTTTCTAATCCAAATCTAATAAACGCGCCAACCTTAATCGTCATTTAATTAAATAATATCGAGCACTGTCGCGATAGCTATCGGGATTGAATATAGAATGATGAAGTAACTTCGCTCCCAATAACCATCGGGACGATATTTCAATATTTATTAGTCGATATTTATGGGTGGTCCAGGTGGGTCCAGGTTGGTCCGGCCATGTACCGGCCGGGTGCGTAGCCTGCGGTTACCGGTTTGGCGGCGCACCCGGCGTATAATCAACAGGTATCATTTCCGAAAGTCGCGCATTTGCCCATGTACCTTCATATAAAGGACTGTCGCCAATTACGGTACCGTTCCTGTCAAACAGCGTGCCCTGGTTATTATTCATAAGGCTGATAATGGTGGTAGCATAATTCAGGTTATCGGGTGCACGGTACAGATCTTTAAAATAATTCGCCTCCCATTTTTTAGTATATATTACATACAGGTAATCAGTAAACATCACAGCAAATAAACCCGGCTGATTTGTGCGTCGCAAAATGTCCTTTACAGCCAATTGGTCACTACTTAATATTTGATTTTTATAACGCGAAGTCTGCTTCATATTTGTCCAGTATAAAAACGAATCAAGCTGCAGTCCTTTTGCTTTATTAAGGTGTTGCTGTATCACTTCTTCAGTGGGGCGGTTGGGGTTCAATATCCTGGTTAGCCCGTATATTTTAAAACCGGCGCTTGCCAGGCTATCGGTATACAAGGCCCTGTAAAAATGCATTGCCGAACCATAATAGGCATCATCCCTGTTTTTGAGCCATTTTTTCTTTTGCGCATCCTTTGCTGGCAACTCCTCAAAAAAACGTTGACCAGTATATACAACTCTCCCGGTAAGCCGCTCGCTTTTAAAATTTTTAAGCAGGAATTTTATACGGTAACCTAAAGCATGATTTTCAACTATTAAAAAATCATTATTGTAGGCCTCCAGGACATTTTTGTTTTGATGAAAAGAAAAATTCAACACCTCGGGGTTAATTATTTTACAGTCGCGGGCATTTTCATCTTCACCAATAAACTCCTGTTTAAATTGCTCAAGGGCCATTTTCAGGTCGGCTTTTGATAGTGTGGAGATATTTACCTCTTTAAGCTGTACGGACTTTGGCGATAGTTCAATATTTAATTTAACCGGATCGTTAGTTATCAATATGGTTTCTGTATGTTCTTCATACCCTACGGTGGTTACCACAAGGTTATACTGGCCAGGTTTAAGGCCGTTTAGGATGAATGTGCCGTCAGGCGCAGTTGATGTGCCAAATGATGAATTGCTTAAAAAAACGCTGGCCCTGCCTAATGGCGCTTTGGTATCCGCACCCGAAACTTTACCTGAAACAGCAATATTTTGTGCAAATATAATTGCCGGAAAAAGCAGGAAGAGTACTATTAATCGCGCCATAAATAAGGGAAAAGTAATAAGGCCGTTGCCATAACGATTACGTTTATAGCACATAAGGCGCCGATATTGCCATAACTTAAACTGCGATCCAGGCCATCCATAGCGTTTTTGCTTAGGCGTATCAATATTAATATAACCGGAATAATTACCGGGAAACTCAATATGGCCATTAATGTGCCGTTATTGCCTGCCTTTGAGGCAATGGCCGATATCATGGTAAACACGGTTGAGAAACTAAGGCTGCCCAACAGTACCGTTATAAAATAAAACAAGGGGTCGCCGATGGTATTGTTAAAAAAAATAAGGTAAACCGCCAGCGCCAACAGGCTCAGCAACGACATGAGCAATATATTATAAATTGTTTTGGATAAAATAATGGCATGAGGGCTCGCGATAGAATAATAATAGAGTAACCGGCTCTTACTCTCCTGCATAAAACTTTTGGCAATGGCGTTAACCGAGGCGAACAGGATAATGATCCAAAACAAAACGTTCCAAACTACTTTATAACCGTCGCTGTGTTCAAACCCGGGTGTAAGCTGAAACGATATATAACAAATAAAAACTGTTGAAACCACGTACAGCAACACGCCATTGAACGCGTATTTTGAGCGCCACTCCAGCACAACTTCTTTTTTAAAAAGCTCCCAGGTTTGATCGGTGAGTTTCATGGGGTAAATATAGTTATAGTGATTGGAGATTAGTGATTAGAGGTTAGGGCTTACGAAGTGTCAACTTTTCCGGGAATATTTTGAGCTTTTACCCATGGCCCCGGCCAATGCTATAACCGGCCCTGCTAATAATAAGTACCATCCCCACATAAACCTGGCCTGCCTTTCGAAAAATTTGGCCAGCGATTTAAAAGGCAAGAAGCTAAAACTTGTATGAACCTTAAAAAACACACCTATAATTAGCACAATCACTAAGGCAAGCGCAAGCCATGCTGTAAGCCTCACCAATTTTATCCGGTTTAAAACCACCCCCAATATCCCTAGTACCGATATTAACAATATAACCATGCCATATGGCTTATACAGATCGTAAACATCCCAGGTAAACCAGTTAAACAAATGGAACATGCGTAGTATAGGGCACCAGGTACCGGCCATTAGCAATACAAAACCAATAAATGATATGAAGGAAGGTAAGCGCATAATTTATTTCGGGTTTCGGATGTTCAATTTCGGATTTTAATTTAGAATAGTTGAATTTAATTGATAATTTAACAAATTCGACATCCCAAATCCGATATTCGAAATTATTTAGCTATTTCCATTTTTTCGGCAAAGTGGGCGCAGTAATCGCGCAGGTCTTCCACGATATTTGTTTCGCCGGTGGCACGTAAAAAACTATCGCCCATAGTCATCAGGGTTTGATAAAAAAATAGTTTCATTTCGTCAACGGGCATATCCTTTGTCCAGAGATCTATTCGCAGAGCGTTTTTATAGTTTTGGTCCCATAGTGCCAGCATGATAGATTTTACAGGAACTGCCTCTTTATTGGTCGAGTCGGTCGATTCCCATAAAATAGTTTCGGGAACATTATTGTCGTCAAGGTCTATGGTCAGCTTTATTTCGGCAGTTTTCATTTCAATTATTTAACAAGTAAAAATATAATAGTGGCCAAAGTTATAAAGCTTTGCTCTAT
>CAISKH010000624.1 GCA_903885865.1 uncultured Mucilaginibacter sp. | reverse complement strand
GCGAATTGAACACGCACAGGTATTATCACCCGATGATATTAGTTATTTTGGCAACTATAGCATCATTCCGTCGGTACAGCCCACGCATGCTACTTCTGATATGTATTGGGCGGGGCAGCGGTTGGGCAGCAACCGTTTAAAGTCAGCTTACGCCTATAAACAGTTATTGCAGCAAAATGGCTGGATACCGCTGGGTACTGATTTCCCGGTGGAGAATATTAACCCTATTTATACCTTTTATGCCGCCGTGGTACGCAAGGACCTTAAAGGGTTTCCGGCAAACGGCTTTCAACCAGAAAACGCGCTAACCAGGGTTGAAGCGTTAAGGGGCATGACCATCTGGGCGGCAAAATCCAATTTCGAGGAAAAAGAAAAAGGCAGTATTGAGCCCGGGAAATATGCTGATTTTGTAATTCTGAATGAAGACCTGATGAAAGTTGGGGCGAGCGAACTACCAAAGGTCAGCGTATTAAAGACCTTTATAAACGGAGAAAAAGTATATGAGAAGAAATAAGTATAACTGTTCTCTTTTTATATTGTTAGCGTTTACTTTATTCCATTCGGCCTGCGCCCAAAACGCCGGCCAGGCCTATGTTAAAGAAGAAAGGCTGGTTGAAAAATCAACCGTATTATTAAATAATGAAAACTACTTCGTCCCGTTGCGGGGCCTCAGCAAATTAAAGATCGCAAGCATCCATTTTTCTAATAAATATTCGAAGGGATTTGACAGTTTGCTTAATAAGTACACCAAGGTGCAATCGTTCAGCATTGCCGATTACCTGGGCGGAAAAAACATCAATAACCTCGCGGCCGATGTTAAATTATATAATACGCTTATCATCCAGTTAAATGAGGCTGATCTGAACAACCCGCAGATAGTTAGTTTTATTACGGATAATCAAAGTCTGAAAAATGTGGTGGTCGCCTACTTTGGCGCAGGTGCGGCTATAGCCAAACTAAATGGTGTTACGGCGCCTATTATTTACTCGGAACGGGTATCGCCGGTTGCGGCCTACTTTAGCGCGCAGGCTATAATGGGCGGGGTGGCTATTACCCAAAAGCTAACCGGTACTATTACACAGCGTTACCGGTTCGGTATGGGTTTTTTTACCGATAAAATACGCTTGCAATATACCGTGCCCGAAGACGCAGATATTAATTCGGCCAATTTGCAGGATATTGACAAAATAGCCCACGAAGCCATACTGGCCCACGCCACGCCCGGCTGCGTTGTGCTGGTGGCCCGGGATGGAAAAGTGATATTTAATAAGGCCTACGGGTACCATACTTATGCGCCCGATTTGCCCGATAAAATAACGGACATTTTCGACATTGCCTCGATGACCAAAGTATCGGCAACTACCATGGCAGCTATGCGGTTATACGAGCAGCAGAAAATGGGTTTGGATTCAACCGTCGGGAAGTATTTGGCGGAGGCGCGCAACACTAATAAAAACGATATCCGCATACGCGAACTCCTTACACACCAGGCGGGGCTGATTGCGGATGTTCCGACTTTCGAAGTAATAAAATCTGCCGATCATAGCATTGATTCGTCCGCTGTTTATCCCACTAAAGTGAATAACGGGTACTATTTACGGAAAGATTACTTTAAAAATTTACTATGGCCCGAAATGCTGAACTCGCCCCTGCGAACAAGGGGACAATATGTTTACAGTGACCTGAGCATGTGCTTTATGCAGCAAATTGCAGAAACCATTACCTCTATGCCGCTTAATACCTATGTACAACAGCAATTTTATGACCCGTTATGCCTGCAGACCGCAGGTTTTTTACCGCTTTACCGCTTTTCGCCCAACCAGGTAGTGCCTTCGGAGGATGAGGAAGAGTTTCGTCACTCGGTACTGGATGGTTATGTGAACGACCCCACCGCAGCGTTAATGGGCGGAGTTGCCGGCCATGCCGGGGTGTTTGCAAACGCCAATGACCTGGCTATATTATACCAGATGTTGCTTAACCGCGGCATTTATGGCGGCGACCAGTATTTCAGGCCCGAAACCATCGATTTGTTTACTGCTAAACAATCGGACGTGAGCCGCCGCGGATTGGGATTTGATAAATGGGACCCGCTACTGGATCATCATTACCCGTCTGAACTGGCATCGCCGGGCAGTTATGGGCATACCGGGTATACCGGTACCTGCGTTTGGGTCGACCCTAAATATAACCTGGTGTATATATTTTTATCAAACCGCACCTACCCAAATGTAAGCGGCAAATTATCCAGTTTAAACATACGCCCCCGCATACAGGATGTGGTTTATAAAGCGATAGCAAAAGGGCTATAAGCCCCACCCAACCCTCCCCGGTAGGGAGGGCTTTCTAAAAGAAATTTTTTAAGTCTCCCCTACAGGGGGAGATTATTCACATATAGTTTATTTTTCAACGTGTTCATGAAGGCTGCGCCGTTTAGAGGGGGCTCAAAGCACCTGGTTAAACTCCAGCTTCTCGCCATCCGGGCCGGTGATATTGAAATATTTACACCCGTTTTTCCAGAACTCCGGGAGGAACACCGGTTCGTGTTCAATAATATTAAAACCGCCTTGTTTAACTATGGCGTATACTTCATCAATATCGGCCACATCAAAAGCTATATGATCAATGTGCCCGTTATTCCTTGACCTTATTTCAGGCAATAGGCTGGCGGGCATTTGGTAAAGCTCCATCATCATTTCATCCCGCTGCATCATAATACAGATGCCGGTTTCGCCATTGAGTTGAAAGGGGGCTTCCATCGCTTTTGTAAAACCTAACTTGCTGTAAAATGATGCTGATACTGCTATATCAGTCACCGGTATACCTATATGCTGTATAGATTTAATATTGATGTTAATGGCGCTTTCCATAGCAATAATTAATTGTGTAGTGACAAAAGACGTTATAAATGTTTAATAAATTAAATTAAACCCATTCCGCAATCGGCATTCCGCCCTCCGCATTCAAAGAAATTACACAGGTTTAACACATTTCCCATAAATTGCTGTTAAACTTGCATTTTGAAAAGTTAACCCGCAACAATGAAAATCGGAATAGTTTGTTATCCAACCTTTGG
>CAISKH010000623.1 GCA_903885865.1 uncultured Mucilaginibacter sp. | reverse complement strand
GGGCCCGCAACGTATCCGTCCACAGATAATTGCATCTGCAATTTTAACTTTTTCATTTTATTTAAGGTAATAATTATGCAGTGGCGGGCAGCGCTAATTTTTTATGATAGAAAATGTAAGCGCAGGCAGCCAGCGCTAAAAATAAAAACATAAAATACCAGGGGCCCTGCGGGTTCGGCACCTTGTAAAGCGACCAGGTGGCAGCAATCAGGTCGTATGTTAAACCCGCGTAAGCCCATTCTTTTAACCGTGGGAAGCCTGGTATCAGGATCGCGATAACGCCCAGCATTTTTGCCACCCCGATAAAAGGGATTACATAAACCGGATAGCCTAATAAGCCGTGGATGCCTTTAATCTCGTCGGCGGTTAACATTACCTGAGGGATAGATGAACCAAACATTACAAAGGCGAACAGAATGGTAAAAACCCAGTACAAAATTTTTGTTGTTTTCATGATCTTAAAGTTTAATGGTTAATTTTTTTAATTGTTGTTACAAATATACCTACGCACGATAAGCCCCGTAATGTGGAGTTGAGACTAAACAAGGGGTAATTTGCGACTTGAGTTTTTTGTTAGCATGCTATTTATTAAATTTGACATATAGTAGCTAAATATAAGCGGGTTACTTAACTAAAACAAATGAAACACATAGCTATATTGGTGCCTTATGATGCAGTTCCGGCTGCTATTGTCGATCCGCGGTATATGTTTACCGCTGTTAACCAGTTTTTGGCGCAGGCGGGCAAAGAACCCGCTTTTGAAGTACAGCTGGTGGGCCTTACCAGGCAGGTGCCGCTAATAGACGGCACCTTTGCAGTAAATACAGACCGTCTTTGCAGCGAAATAAAAAAAACCAACCTGGTAGTGATCCCCGCCGTTAGCGGCGACCTGAGGGCAGCGTTAGAGCGGAACAAAGAACTTATTCCCTGGATAGTTGATCAATACCATAACGGGGCCGAATTGGTATCGTTATGTGTTGGTGCGTTCATTTTGGCTAAAACCGGGCTGCTTAATGGCAAGGAATGTTCAACCCACTGGCTGTCGGCCAATGAGTTTCGCGAAATGTTCCCCGAAGTGACACTGACCGACGGCACTATTATTACCGAGGCTGATGGTATATATTCAAGCGGGGGCGCCAGCTCGTACTGGAACGTACTGTTGCATTTAATTGAAAAATACAGCGGCAGGGAAATGGCCATACGCGCGTCAAAGTATTTTGCTATTGAGATTGACCGGAAGAGTCAGTCGCCGTTCATTATGTTTAACGGGCAAAAAAAGCATGAGGACGAACCCATTAAAAAAGCGCAGGAATTTATTGAAGATAATTTAGCCGAAAAAATTTCTATTGAGGAGCTCGCCTCCCGTTTTGCCATAGGCCGCCGACATTTTATACGCCGCTTTAAAAAAGCTACCAACAATACCCCTGCCGAGTACATACAGCGCGTAAAAATAGAAGCTGCCAAAAAACACCTCGAAAACAGCCGCAAAAACATTAACGAAGTAATGTACGATGTGGGCTATAGCGATGTTAAAACCTTCAGAACGGTATTTAAAAAAATTACCGGCTTATCGCCTATTGATTATAAGCATAGGTATAATAGGGATGGGGCGGTGTAGTAAACTCTATTTATTCAGTACAGCTTTCAGTTGGGTTATGCCATTTATGCGAGGATCTGTTGGAGCCATCCATTGTTTTGATTCATCGGCCCAGTAGTTAAACTTATCCTTATTTTTTTGTAGATAGTAGGTGTAGGCAATGTTAAAAGACATTTCGGCCTTTGTTTGATTATTACAATGGGCAATTCCTTGTTTATAAGTTTCTTCTGCATTGTTTAACTGGTTGGAGTGTATCTGGGCAAATACACGTTCTTTGTATAAATTCCCATCGTTTGGCCGGCTTTTAAGCGCGTCGTTTATAATTGCTATAGCCTTATCATATTGGTTGGATGCGTTGTAAGCATAAATATATTCAAAATCAAGACCAGGATATTTGGGGTCAATTTTTTTTACCCTGTTAAGGTAGTACAACGCTTTGTCTATTATATTACCACCGTTATAAGTAAATCCCCATTTAAAAAGATACGCTGCCGATGTAGTGTCGGTTTTATAAGATTGCAGCCAATCAGGATTTTCCTGTTCCTGCATTTCTTTCAGCTTATCGGGAGGTATCCATGCTACTTTAAGTGCGTTACTTTGCAGCCTTACAATATGTATTTGGTAAGGCGGGTATTTAGTGGCGACAAAAACATTGTCTTTTGTTACTTTAAACGTCCCGCCCTCATGTGCCGATAAACCCGATGTTACATCCATATAAACAAAGCCATAGCCATACACGCTGTCTTTAGCAGTTTTAAGTGCAACCCATCTGTTCTCACTTTCAAAAAGCCCTTTGTTAAAATTCAATGGTATTTGAGCGGTTGCCTGAAAAGCAATAAACGCAAATAAAAATAAAAGATATTTCATTGGGTGATGTATTTAGGCATAAACAAATATATAAATAAATGTAATAAACAGATTGGTTTGTTTATATACTACCACAGTGATTTTCAATGGGATATTACTTACCCTTTAACCCTAAATGGCGTTGCCGATATAAAGAATGGTCATAAAAAAAGCCACCCTGTTAAGGTGGCTTTTTCTTAAAGTATAGTTTACTATTTTACTTGGCTGGAATAATATCTATCACAACCGTTCTGTTATAAAAACGTTCTTCAGGAAGGTTATTTTCAAATGGCGCGTGGCTGGCATCTTCGCCAAAACCAAGCGTTTCAAACTTAACATTGTTCTTACCGGTTTCCAGTATTTTTTGAGCCTGCTGCGCCCTGCCGTCCGATAGTTTTTGGTTATAATCTTCCTCGCCGATAATATCGGTATGGCCATGTATAATAACCGTTGAACCATCAGTAATTAAAGGCGCAACGATAACTGTTAAAAATTTAGTGTACGAAGCTATAGTTGCTGATTTG
>CAISKH010000622.1 GCA_903885865.1 uncultured Mucilaginibacter sp. | reverse complement strand
CCTTGCCACCGTTGTACAGGCCCTCAAAAACCAACCCGGTAAAGATATTCTCGTTTACGGCGGCGCCGGCTTTGTAAGTTCGCTGATCAGCGAAAACCTGATCGACGAATATTATATGATCACTAACCCCGTCGCTATCGGCAGCGGACTATCGATTTTTAAGGAGAGAAAGGTGCTGAAACTGGAAAGCTCAATTGCTTTCAAAAACGCGAAAGTACTCAATAAATACCTGCCGGTATAGGCCGGGATTGGCATTGTGGCAGTTTTAATTAGCATAAGCCCGTAGGGAACACTGAACGGCCAACAGTCGGTACGCTCGCCTTGCAAAAAAAGTGTCTTGATTTGTCCAGTTTTTGATTGGTCAACAGTTATTGGGTTTTGTAACAATTAACAACTAAAAATTAGAATGGAAATATTAGTTTTTAAGACGAATGTAACCAGCAAGAAAAAAGTGAGCATGATTGCGCCCCTGCTCACTTCTTTTCCAAATATACGCCAATGGAATTTCGACCTGGATGATCGTGATAAGATATTACGTATCGAGGCTACAGGTCTAAACCCCTGTTCGGTGGAACGGCTGCTGCTGACGGCAGGTTTTAATTGCCGGGAACTGGATTAACTCGCAACAAAAAAGCCTCGCAGGACGCGTGGGGGCTTGCTCCTGATCCTGTAGGTACGGGACGAACCAGCGACCTTCTGATTTAATCACGCACGTGCTGGACTCTAACCGGTTGAGCTATTTTGTAATAACTGAACTGGGCTTTGCTAATTTTACTTCCACTGCTTATAGATGGATTTCGCATATAAAATAATCTCTTCAGCCCGGTTTGGGTATGCAGCAGCTAGTTTTTCTTTTATCACCATCCAATCAGGCATTTTAATGACTTTACCAGAATACATTACCAACCCACCAGGAAAGGTCTGTTTCTTGCCGTTTTCTCTTAATAAAGGCAATACGTCCGTATCAAATATAATGCTTGTCACAAGTTCGTGGCTAACTTTTTCACCCATTGCGGCGTCAATTTTATCGCCGTGATCCATTAATACCTTAAACCCCGGATCGGATTCTGACATTGTTGTAGTTGCTATGAGTTTTAAATTTTGGCTGGTAAGCATGTTATGCTGCATTTTTAAATACGGTGGTGCTATTTCATAAAGAAATTGCTCATCATCAACCTCCTGCGCCATTGGTACAAGTTTCGACAAAAAACCTGTATCCCTGTTGCTATTAATATAGGCTTTTTTAATAGTGATATACTGAGTGCTGGGCGTTAACGCCTTTTTTGCCTTGGTTACGAAATCAGCGGCGGTAGGAGATGCGCCCATAATTACGTGCACCAGTTCGCCCTCCGGATTAAAAAAAAGGTAGGTAGGAAACAGATCGATCTTATAAATTTCCTTGATTGTTTTTAAATCGGCATACCATCGTTTTACTTCACTATTGTCGTGCTTGGTTTCATCGAATTGAACTTTAACACTAATAAAATGTTGATTAAAAAAGTCGCCGACCTTCGCTTGTGGGAATATATTGTTGGCCATTAACTTGCATGGAACACACCAGGTGGTATAAATATCGAGAAAGATGAATTTATGTTCCTGCTTGGCTTTTTCTTTGATCTGTGCCCATGACATCCCCTTAACAAAGTCGATACCAGGTTTGGCTTTTGCTTGCAACATAAACATCAGAAGCATAAGGGTAGATATGAAAAGTTTTTTCATAAGATTTAGTATTAATATGATTTTCGACATCGCCGCATTACAATAATACAAATAAAACTAAGATATTAGTCGTTGATTAAACGAAATAAAAAAGCCCCCCGAATTTTCGGGGGGCTTTTTGCTCCTGCTCCCGTACATACAGGACGAACCAGTGACCATCTGATTAACCGTTATACACGGTCATTTATCATAATAAAGTTCAGTGTGTTAATGACCACCAACCTTAAAGCCAAAATCTTTGGCCTTAAGGAGGTAGGTAGGTTTTTAACTCTTCGCGACAATAATCAATCGATTCCGTGTTTCCGCCGGAAGTCTGGGTCGCTCATATGCCCGTTATAAAAAGTGGGCTTGACTTTGGGCTCACCGTAACCGATATCACCAGAAATACGGGGAAGTGTGATCTCGACCTTGGAATACCTTAGCGGCTTGTTTGCACCCGCCGGATAATCAAATGTTACGGTCATCAGAACTTCAAACTCCCTCGTTTTGATATCGAGGTCGATAATCCACTTTAATTCTTTAGTGTTCATTCCCATCATGATAAGATCGGCATATGCCCGTTCCTCGGCAAAGGCCATTGCCACCTCATGAAAGCCTGGCCATATTTTCCCTAAAAATTGTTCGTCGGCGACGATGGGCGCGTAAACACCTTCAGCAAGAGTATCACTATCCGGAAGCTCTGAGGGTAGGTTTTCCAAGGCTTTAAGGCGTTGATCGACAAAAAGTGTTGGCGTGTTCAGGATGATTATTTCCGCCTCTGTTAGGCGATCAATGGGGCATTGTTTGTCCGCGAGCAGCGCAACACGCGAAGAATAGCCAAAGTACGCCGCCACAATTTCATGTGAATGGGACGATTTTAACTGGATACCATAATTGTTTTGGGTGAAAGCGCGTAAGGAATCCGCACAAGCTTTTGTAATTTCAAGTTTCATAGCAATTTTTAATTAAATGCTGGTCTTTAAATCGTTGTCGAGAGTGTTTAAGGACAACCTATGCCAGCGGGTTTAACTAAAATTTGCTGTTAGGTCTGTTAGTATT
>CAISKH010000621.1 GCA_903885865.1 uncultured Mucilaginibacter sp. | reverse complement strand
ACTTCTCCCATTCGCTTGAATTATCGGGCACTATCAGCACCAATCCGCCCCGCCCATGCGCACGCATAGAGGCCGCCAGTTCAACCATAATATTTACCGAACCATCGGCAAACGGCAGGGGCATACCCAGCAAGGAATCATACAAGGCAGGGCAGCTAAGCAGGCCGGTGTTTTGCTCATCTATTATCTTTATTTCGTCGCCTGTTAAAACGGCTATGTTCACAAACTTGCCAAAGCCATCGGTGCGGCTATGCTTAACTACCAGCAGGCCCGGCTCAACCACCTCCAGCACAAAGCAAATGCCTGGTATGGCCAGCGTAGTGCCCCAAACATATAGCTCATCATTTTCAAACCAAACGCCCAGGTGTATGCCGGGGCTCTCCACTGCGGGGGCAAGCTTTGTTAGGTTATGTGGGGTTAAGCGTATCCTATTACCAAATATCAGCGGGTGACTGGCCTGTGCGGGGGGCAGCAGCGCCAGCGATATCTTGGGCGCGTGGCCCTCTTCCTTGCGCAGGCTGGCCCAGAAAGTTACATCAATAATGGCTTCTATAACGGGCGCCTGCGGCTGGTGGGCAAGGTTGCCCGTGCCCTGCAAGCGCGCCGATGCCAGGTGTCTCGCAAAATGCGCCTCGATGGTTGCAGCCACCATACGTGCAGCTATGTAGGTTGGTTCTGACAGCATGTTAAGTTCGTTTATAGCCGTTTCCATTTATTAATTCAAAAATATCCTTTAATGTTTAAAGGTTGCAACACGGGGAGGTAAAATTTGGACCAAGATTTTTATATTTACCTATCCAATAATAACCAACCATGTTAAAACCAAACTTAAAAACCAAAATATTTTACACCTGCCTTGTACTATTATTACAGGCATCCCTCTTATTCGCGCAAACCGGCCCATACCCGCCTGCGGCCCAGGTTGCCGCCGAATTTAAGGCCCTGTTAAACCGGCCGGTAGTTGATTTTAAACCGGTATTCACAACCATAAGAAATGACTCCATCAAAGTGGAAAAGGGCTCCATTTACACCGAAGAAACAGAGAAAATGCCTATCCTTATTTATAAACCGGTAATAAAAGGGCAAAGCAAATTCCCGGTGGTTATCTTCCTGCATGGTACGGGTGGTACAAAGGATGAGGGTGATATTAAAGCTATATTTACCCAACTGGCTAAGGCAGGTATTATGGGCGTGGCTATTGATGCCCGTTACCACGGCGAGCGCATTCCCGGCGGGGCGCATGGCAGCAAGGAGTATACAGATGCCGCTTACCGTGCCTGGAAAAATACCGACAAAACCCACCAGGAGCACCCCTTTTTATATGATACCGCTTTCGACCTTTGGCGCCTGGTTGATTACCTGGTTACCCGCCCCGATGTTAGGGCCGACCGCATTGGTATGGGTGGTATATCAATGGGTGGTATGGAAACGTGGATGGCGGCTTCGGTTGATACGCGTATAAAAGTTGCGGTGGTTGGCATAGCGGTGCAGAGCTTTAAATGGTCGCTTGAAAATGATAAATGGCAGGGCCGCGCAGGCACTATTGGCGATGCCCACAAAAAAGCTGCACGCGATATGGGCGACTCTACCTTAAATGCCCGGAATGTAAAAGCCGTATGGGATAAAATATTACCCGGCATAACCGGCGAGTTTGATTGCCCCTCAATGATCCGCCTGTTTGCACCGAGGCCGCTGCTGATACTGAGCAAGGATAAAGACCCCAACAACCCCTACCCCGGCGCGCAGATAGGCTTTGCCGCGGCAACTGATGCCTATAAAACGCAAAGGGCATCCAATAACCTTAACATAGTTATACAGCCCAATTTAGGGCATGTTTTTAATGACGAGGATACATGGATAAGTATTGCCTGGTTTGAGAAGTACTTGTTAAACTAAAGCGCCAACGCCTTTAAGAATACCGGCCCGTATGGCCCGGCGTTTTTTAATGCAGGTGCCAATGCGGCCTGTAATCCTTTTTTATCAACCAGTTTGCCCTTTTTGGGCGCTACTATGGGCGGTACGCTGGTATCGGTTATTTTGATGGCTGTCCATATTATATTTTCATGTGGTAATGCCAGTTTTAGTATCATGCCGGGTAAGCCCGTGAAACATTCGGGGCCGCCGGTAACCGGTATTTTATCGGTATAAAAAGCTACCACGTAAACAGAGTCTAAAACGATCGCATTGGCCCGGCGACAGGTATAGCCTGCAATTACCTGTGTTTCATCGGTAATTTTCCAGTTAATTTTAAGGGTGGTATCCTTAACAACAAAGGTGGTTTCAAAAAGCGGTTTCTGGCTGGTGCTAATATGGGTTGTAAGGTCATTATATGTAATATTGGTGTTATCGGCCATTGGTGTATAAATACCTGCAGCGACAGGTTCGGGCCCGGTGGGTGTATACAGTGTTTTATCCCCATCAAAAGTTAACGTGCTTTTTAAAGTCCTGAACTGCGGTTGCGTTTTTTTGTACTGATCAAAATTTCTTTGAAAATAAACCAGGGCGTTTTTATCCATTTTTTCTATCGCGTCCAGTAATTTGCCTATAACGGCATACATATTGGCGGTTTTGTCAAACTCAATTGTACCCGAGGTAATGAAATGCGCATTTTGCGCGAAAGAGGCATTTATTAATAGTAAACAAATAGCCGTGCATAATATCTTTTTCATGGTGATTAGTTTTTTGCAGGCACTCCGCCGCCCATTTTGTTAAAGTCCCAGGTAACCGAGAACATAAAATATCGTTGTATAGTGTTATTGCTGGTTTGTACAATTCTGCTGCCCACAGCCGATCTGCTGAAACCTGTTCTTTGATTTAACAGGTCATTACCGGTTAAAGATAATTTAAGGTTACTCTCTTTTAACAGTAATTTACTAAAAGTTACATTCCAAACGGTTTCACTATGGCTTTGGTCAAAACCTTGTGATTTTGAGGTATAGTTATAATTAACATCCGAAGTAAATTGTGTTTTACCCGGCAGATAAAAATTAAAATAATTGTATGAGTAAAAGGTGCGGTAATTGTTATTGTTTTGCAGCGACGATGCTAACACGTTATAACCGGGCCCGGCAGATAAGAAAATATCATATTTTTTCAGGACATCTTTACTTATTAAAAACCGGCCACTATAGTTAGCAGTATTTGTAGTATTTAACACGCCATTGGCTAAATTGTAGTTAACTCCTCCGTTTATACTGCCACTCAAACCAATATTAATATCGGGGCCTTTTATTTTCATGTTGGCACCCGGGTTTAAATTGAAATTATATTGTAATTTATTAATATTGGCTGCTTGCGAAGTGCTTTTACCAGTAGTAATATCCGTATTAATATTATTTACTATCGGGCTTATGGTGTTAGAGTAAGCTCCGTTAATATAAAAGTTTTGGCCTGTTAGTACCTTATAGGTACTATAAAATATGCTGACGTTATTGGTGAATGATTGCTTCAGATCGGGATTACCAACGACAATAAATAACGGGTTGCTGTTTGATTTTACAGGCTGAAGCTGGCCTATTGAAGGCTGCGTAGTATTGCCATCATAATTTAACCGTATAAATTGCATCTGCGAAAACTTATATAAATAGCTGGCCTTTGGGTTCCAGTTAATAAAGCTTCTTTGTGAAACCTGGCCGGTATTCTCATCAATTTGTTTCTGATCAACATTAGTTGCCCTTACCCCATAGTTTAAAACCGTTTTATCTTTACTGTAACTTACCCCTACACCCAGTTGGTTTGAAACCTGGTTAACTTTGTAAAAGCTGGTTAACGAATCAACCAATACATTATAAACTCCGGGTGTTGATTGGTTATATGCCCGCAGATTGGCGCTATTGTAATCCATATTAAGTCCGTAGTTAAACACCAATGCTGTTGATGCGGAGAGCGGCTCAGAGTAAGTTATGTTGGAGTTAAACTGGGTATGCATACGGTCATTGTTATTAACCTGATCTACCTGCTGGGTACTGGTGAGCGCGCCGGTACTCGGGTTATAATATTCGATGTTTGATAACTGGTGCGGTTTGCCCAGTGTATGGTCTGCCAGCCCGCTTACAAATACAGAATATGTACGGCCCTTTTTCTTTAATTTTTTTGTATAAAAGGCACTTACGTTCATAATGTGCTGGTCGGCATTATTAGTTGTGATTTGACTGCTGGTATTCAGCAATGTATCCAGGCCTTCGTGGCTTACCGTTGAAGAACTGTTGTTGGTTTCGGTATGCCTGTAGGCCCCATCTGCAGCTATTTTAATGTTCGAGGTGGTATCTATCTGGCGGGTATAAGTTACATCAAGCTTTTGCCTGAAAACATTGCTGTAATTTTTTTGGTCATTTTGTGTATTTATGATACCGTTAGCTAAATTATTTTGTGTTTGCGTATTTGATAAAGTATTAATTTCAAGTGAGCCGGCTTTATAATTAACATT
>CAISKH010000620.1 GCA_903885865.1 uncultured Mucilaginibacter sp. | reverse complement strand
CATCACCGGTTCGTACGCCAAGTTTTATGCCCGGTGCCACTTTTTTTATTACCTGCAATTACTTTTGGGCAAAGCCCATGTATAAGGCCCGGCACTATTTTGCTTTTAAAATATTCCACCATTCGAACGGTCAGGACGGCATTCATTTTATGCCCGATGGATACTGGAACCGCTACAACGGAGATTTTTCTGACTTTGTGATGTACGAATTTATATATGGCGGTTTAAAAGCGGGTGTAGTAAAAAATCATAAAGAACAGAAGGCGCTTTTGGGTAACTCGACCCGTACCAGTGCTGCCTACAACTATTATTGGAAAGGCTCTTTTAACCTGAGCCCAAAATCAAGTCTGCCGGTTGACATGACCAAATACCACCTCTACGGTCAGTTTCGCACTAACGGCGAAATTGGTTTTATATGGGCGCCCTATTACCAGGATTATGTTACCAGCCGCGATAAAAAAGTAAAGACCCCTGTGAATACTCCCACACGCAAAGAAATTTTTAGGGTCTATGCTAACCTCACGTATATATGGGATGCTGATTTTAATACCGGGTCTATTTACAACCTGCAGCGGGCAAAGGTGTATGATATTACCAAGCGCCTGAATATTGCCATTACTTTCTCAGCCCGAATACCGGGCACCTCATTTGCAGGTTTGTTTTTGCAGGGTGGCTATTACGGGCAAGATCCTTACAACGTTTACTTTCAGCAAAGCGTTTTGTTTTTGCGTGCCGGTATTTCTATGGGCTTCTTCTCTTTCGATATGAATGCTGATAAGCTAAAAGCTCAAAAGGCAACATCAAGTTTTTAAAGGAGTTATGGTACTGGTTTATTACCTGCTACTTAAACTCTAATACCTCGTTCACTATATCTCCGTGCCTTATATTCATTAAATCAAACAGGTAATTTTGTTTTAACAACCAAGGTTGGCGGTCGCCCTGTTTGGGTAACTGGTTAATGTATCGTGTAATATAACCTGCACTAAAGTCGGTAAACGGGTTAAGTTTCAGGTTTGCATCGTTTTGACGTGGGGTGCACTGTTTAAATCCTTTGGCATCCATATAATTCAGCAGGCGGCACATGTATTGGTTGGTTAAATCAACCTTTAAGGTCCAGCTGGCATTGGTATAACCAAAGGCAATAGTAAGGTTAGGAATATCGCTGAACATGATACTCTTGTATGAAACCGTTTTCGAGATATCCGGTACCACTCCATCAACCATTAACTCAATACCCCCCAACAGCCGCATATTTAAACCGGTTGCGGTTACAATAATATCAGCCTCTAATTCCTTACCTGATTTAAGCAGCAATCCCTTTTCAGTAAAGGTGGTTATCTGGTCGGTTACAACTGATGCCTTACCTTCTTTAATCGTTTTAAACAAATCACCGTTGGGCACCAGGCACACGCGTTGGTCCCATGGGTTATAGGTAGGGATAAAGTGTTGTAAGGTTTCAGGGCTGGCGTCCAGTTCTTTTTCAACACCTTTTAGTAACAGTTTTTTTATAAAATTGGGGTATTTGCGGCTAACGTTGTAAAACAACACAGCCATTAAAATATTTTTCCAGCGAGTAATAGTATAGGCCATTTTAAGGGGCAGGTTGCGGTTCATCCAGTTAGCCAGGGCATCTTCATCGGGCCTTGCAAATATGTAGGTTGGTGAGCGTTGCAACATAGTTACATGCGCAGCTTTTTTAGCCATTTCGGGCACCAGCGTTACGGCAGTTGCGCCGCTGCCAATTACTACTACGCGCTTGTTGGTATAGTCAATAGCCGGGTCCCATTTTTGCGGGTGAATAATTTGACCTTTAAAATTTTCGGTGCCGGTAAACTGCGGCAGGTAACCTTCTTCATAATTATAATAACCGGCGCAAACCGATAGAAAAT
>CAISKH010000619.1 GCA_903885865.1 uncultured Mucilaginibacter sp. | reverse complement strand
CGCCATTTTTCGTCATCGTTAATAATGGTGCGGATCATATTCAGTATCACCGAACCTTTGTTGTACATATCGCCCGACCCTTCTTTGTTCACATTGTACGGGCCAACTATGGGGCTGGCATTTTGTATGGTCCGGCGTAAGCCGCTTACATACTCCTGGCCGGCCTGTTTGCCCTGTATGCTCTCCACAAATAACGATTCCGAGTAATCGGCAAAGCTCTCGTGTATCCACATGTCGCCAATATCCTTCGAGGTTATGTTGTTGCCGAACCATTCGTGCCCGCTTTCGTGTACAATAATATAATCCCACGTTAACCCAATACCCGTACCCGATAGGTCAATGCCCCTCGGGTTGCCGCGCCCGCCGGCATAGTACCCGTTTACATAATGATTGCCATAGGCCACTGCGCTTTGATGCTCCATACCCAGGTGGGGCGTCTCCACTAATTTGTAGCCATCCTCATACCAGGGATAAGGGCCAAACCAGTGTTCAAAAGCTTTCAGCATGGGTTTAACATTTAAGCCGAATTGTTTTTTGGCTTTTTCTAAATTATAGGGCAGTACCCAATAATCAAGCGTTAGCTTTCCTTTTTCGCCATCGTAGGTATCGGCGAAATGGGCGTAATCGGCAATATTGGCGGCTACGTCATAGTTGTTTATGGGGTTAGCCACGAACCAGTCGAAACGGGTATAGCCGTCTTTCAGGTCGGTTACTTTGCGGAGGCGTCCGTTTGATACATCGGTTAAACCCTTTGGCACGCTTATGCTGATCAGGATGCTGTCAACCTCGTCGGCCTGCTGGTCCTTATTGGGCCACCATACACTTGCGCCCATGCCCTGGCAAGCAGTAGCTACCCAGGGTTTCCCCAGAGAATCGATAGTATACACCACGCCGCCGTCCCAGGGGGCGCGCACGGCTATTGTTGGATTGCCCGAGTAATAAACGGTAAACCCATCCTTGCTGCCCTTAGTTATGGTTTTTGGGAAGGTTAAAAATACGGCGTTAAACTCGCGGGTGTACGGAAGTTCTTTTCCTTTGTAAACTACTTTTTCTACTTTCAGGTTAGCAAAAAGATCGAATTGCAGTTTGGTAAAATCCTGCGTAGCAGTAAATTTAAACAAGCTACTGCCGCTGATGAATTTTTTGTCGATATCAAACTTCACATCCAGGTGATAGTAATTAATATCGTAACAGGTGCGCAAAGGCGTTAAGTTTCCGCGCAACGAGTCGGCACGGGTAAATTTATCTTTAGGCTGCATTAACTGCGCCTGCGCGCTAAAAGACAGGATCCCCAAAAGGACCAGGAACGATAGGTATAATTTCATGAAATCAGTTTAATTATTCAAATATAATATTATGCGGGATATGAAACTACTCGATTTTATAATCCCCGGGTCAACTAATCAATAATTAACCAATCTCCAATCTCTAAAATAACTAACTTTGCGCCACAAAAATACACTCTTATGCAATATGATGTTATCATTATAGGTTCGGGCCCCGGCGGTTATGTGGCCGCTATACGTTGTGCCCAACTCGGGTTAATAACTGCCTGTATTGAAAAATATGCTACTTACGGGGGTACTTGTTTGAATGTGGGCTGTATCCCTTCCAAAGCGCTACTGGATTCATCCGAGCATTTTTATAACGCGGGCCATGCTTTTCAAACGCATGGTATTAACCTGAGCAATTTAAAGGTCGACGTGGCCCAAATGATGAAACGAAAAGTTGATGTAGTGGGTAAAAATACGGCCGGTATAGCTTTTCTTTTCAAAAAACATAAAATAGACCCATACCGTGGCATGGGTTCATTTAAAGATAAAAACACCATTATCATTACTGCCGAAGATGGCACTAAGCAAGAGATCACCGGAAAAAATATTATCATAGCAACAGGGTCAAAACCGTCGGGCCTGCCATTTATCCAAATCGATAAAAAACGCATTATCACCTCAACCGAGGCCTTATCGCTTACTGAAGTGCCCAAACATTTAATACTGATAGGCGGCGGCGTTATCGGGCTGGAGCTGGGGTCGGTTTACGCGCGGTTGGGCGCCAGAGTTTCGGTAATTGAATTTATGGACGGCATAATCCCTACTATGGATAAAAGCCTGGGCAAAGAGCTGCAAAAAGTATTGCAAAAACAGGGCATGGAGTTTTACCTGAACCATAAAGTTACCGGCGCCACCGTAAAAGGCAAGGAAGTAACCGTAAGTTTTGATAACCCCAAAGGGGAAAAACAGGAGCTTAAAGGCGATTATTGCCTGGTTGCTGTTGGCCGCATTGCTTATACCGATAGCTTAGGTTTGGATAAAATAGGGCTCACAGTTGAAGAACGCGGTAAAAAAATTACGGTTGACGACCACCTGGAAACCAGCGTTAAAGGCGTATACGCAATAGGCGATGTGGTGCGCGGTGCCATGCTGGCCCATAAAGCCGAAGATGAGGGAACTTTTGTTGCCGAAACCATAGCCGGACAAAAACCGCATATCAATTATAACCTTATACCTGGCGTGGTGTACACCTGGCCCGAAGTAGCGGCAGTTGGCCAAACCGAGGAACAGCTAAAAGAAAAAGGCGTAAAATACAAAACAGGTTCGTTCCCCTTCCGTGCGAGCGGCAGGGCGGTAGCCAGCGGCGACCTGGACGGCTTTGTAAAAGTACTGGCCGATGCCGCTACCGACGAAATATTGGGCGTGCACATGATAGGCCCCCGCGCCGCCGATATGATTGCCGAAGCCGTTGTAGCCATGGAGTACCGCGCCAGTGCAGAAGACATAAGCCGCATGAGCCATGCCCACCCAACCTATACCGAAGCCATGCGCGAGGCTTGCCTGGCAGCTACGGATAACAGGCCGATTCATATTTGATTTCGGATTTCGGCATTTCAATTACGGATTTGGAATTTGTGAGAGACTTCCGAAGTTTTAAAAAACTTCGGAAGTCTTTTTTTTACAAGCGGATAAGGTAATTAAATCTTAACTTGGCGTTTAATTAAGGCATACAATACACCTATTTATCAACCTAAACTTAAACCAATTTTTAATACATGAAAAAGCAACTTTTAATTATAGCTATTTTACTTTTGCCAATTTTATTAAAGGCGCAAAACCCCGCTGGGGCCGCCGATAAAAGCCAGGCAACTTCAAACGTTGTTGCGGCATCTTTTCCTGATGGCGCGCCGGGGTGGACGAGCTTCCTTCGACAAAATATCAGGTACCCCAGGGCCGCTCGCGATAGTAATATAACTGGGAAGGTGGTTATTCAATTTGTTATTGAAGAAGATGGCAGTTTATCAAATTTTAATGTATTAAGTTCTCCGTCGGAGATGCTTACAAAAGAAGGCCTGCGGGTACTTGCCCTATCTCCAAAATGGACACCGGGAACCCAGGATGGTAAACCTGTCAGGGTAAAGTTTACGTGCCCGATAAATTTTACATTAGGTCCGCCTGCTGCTCAAAAACCTTCGGGGAATCAATAAAAGGAGCCAGACTTACGAAGTTTTTAAAACCTCGTAAGTCTTTTTTTGTGTAAATTAATTCCGAAATTCGCCCCCATGCTCCAGATACAGGAAAACATTTCATTGAAAAACTTCAATACGTTCGGCGTTGATGTAAATGCCAGTTTTTTTGCAGAAATAAACCATGAAAATGAACTGGTTGAATTGTTTATGGACCCACAATGGCAGGAAGTGGAAAGATTAGTCCTGGGCGGCGGCAGCAACCTG
>CAISKH010000618.1 GCA_903885865.1 uncultured Mucilaginibacter sp. | reverse complement strand
TTATTGTTTATGATAGTTGCGCAGCCTGCCATAGCATCTGATTTTTTTCAAAAAAGCGGTATAGAAAAAACCCGTGTACCACTAAAAAAATGCAATAAACAGTACACCTTTGGCTTTAACGGTAAAGAAAAGAAGGACGATTGGAGGGTGCCGGGGGGAAGCTATGACTTCGGTGCAAGAAATTATGATGCAAGAATTGGGAGGTGGATAACAATTGATCCATTAGCCAAGAAATATCCTTATGTAAGCCCTTATGCCTTTTCGGTAAATACGCCAATTCAGGCAAAAGATCCTGATGGTAAGGATGTTTTGTTACTGATTTGGGGAACGGGTGATGGCACACGAGGTGTTGGTCATGCGGCGGTGGCTATCTCTAATTATACGCAAGTTATTGAGAAAGTCAGAGAACATGGAAAGACTATTATCAGGGCAAAAATGGTACCAGATGGAACATATACGGTTAGGGATCTTTGGCCTGGTGGTGCCGGAGCGAATAAAAAGAATTTCTTTAAGGATATTCCCGCGGCATATAGCCCCAATAGTACAAATAGATCATTCACGCTTGATCAGTTAAAGGGTAGTGTGATTAATGGTGAAGATCGTCCTGCTGACGGTATCTTAAAATTTACAACAATATTTAATAAAGACCAAGCGGTAAATGAAAAGTTAGATAAATTTCAAGGCGATCATGATAATTATAACGGGATAAAGAATAATTGTTCTAATTATGCAAAGGCGGCGATAGAAGGGGTAATTGGCGAAAAGATGGATGCAGAAGAAAAGCTAAAAGACTTCCTAATTACAACTCCAAATCAGTTATGGAAAGCTGCAAAAGAGATAATCGGTGCCATTATTTTAAAAGACCCGGGAGCTTCAACGGAAGGGGAAACATTAAAAACGGTTGTTGGTGGGCACGAAAAAAAAGCTGAAGAAAAGGCCAAATAAAATGAGCCGTAAAATGTATTTAGATTTACTGTTAATAGTGGTATTATTCCAATCTTGCGGAGATAATAAGCATGAATATATCATTCCAGATAGAGTACACTCAATTATAATAGTAGATAAGCGCAGTGTACCGTTTAAAGGAGATACTGTATTGTTAACCGAACAAAACGCCATAAAAGAAATTGTGCAGCAGTTGAATAATGGAGAGCCTGCTCTAGTAAAGTTTGTGCCAAGGTTTGATTTATATCTAATATTTCCTAGCGATACGATGTTGGTTATGGTCAACAATAAATCTATGGTATACGACGGCGGTAAGAAATATGTCCTGAAAAGGAATATTGAGCCTATTCTAGAGCGTTTTTTTAAACATTAATTTTATTTATGCTCGTATTTACATCTTTGTATATTTGGGTCTCCAAGCGTCCACTTGCGAAATGCAAGCGGTTCGACCTGTCAGATAGGTAACCCCCTTGGAACTAAAAGCGGGTAAACAGGGTTGTAACCCTTCCCTATAGCGGTTTTTAGATATGGTTCGACAAAAGGGGTATTTTTGAAGGTATGTTTACAGGAATCGAACCATGTTAAATAAAAAT
>CAISKH010000617.1 GCA_903885865.1 uncultured Mucilaginibacter sp. | reverse complement strand
ATAACCGATGAGAACGGTAAAGCAAGCGTTGATTTTTTTAACGCCGACGGAACAGGGAGCTACCGGGTAATAGCCGAAGGGTTAGACGGGTTTGGCAAATTAGGCCGGCAGGTGTTTAAATATGTGGTTAAATGATAAACTAAAGAAAGAAGGTTATGAAAAAGCTGCTTTATCTATTCATGCTGCTTGGCCTCAGCGCCAGGGCGCAGGAAAACCCGGCCAATGGTAAACTGCGCGATATTGCGGTTTCGCTGGATAACTTTGCCGGGAAAGTAGCCATCGAAAAAGTGCACGTTCATTTTGATAAGCCTTATTACAGCCTCGGCGATACCATCTGGATAAAAGCTTACGCGGTGAACCAAACCAACGGGCTCTCGCCTTTGAGCAAGTTTTTATACGCTGATTTGCTTAATGATAAGGATTCGGTGAAAACCAGCCTGCGCCTGCCGCTTACAAACGGGTTGGGTTGGGGAAGCATTACGTTAAGCGATAGTTTGCTTAAGGCAGGAAATTACCATATCCGCGCCTACACCAACCTGATGCGGAATTTTGGCGAAGAATACTATTTTGACAGGGCGGTAAAAATAGGCAACGCGCTGCCCCCCGTAACAACAGGCAAAGGTATCCTGCCTACCCTCAAAACAAAAACAACCACTAAAAACGACCTGTTGGTTAACCCGGTCAAAAATGATCCGGAAAATATTAGCATCCAATTCTTCCCCGAAGGCGGCGAGTTGGTGAATGAGCTTATTTCTAAAGTCGCCTTTAAGGCGGTTGGGGCTGATGGCCTGGGCAGGGAAATATCAGGGTATATTGTGGATAAGGACAACCAGCAGGTCACCGCCTTTCAATCGGAACACGCGGGCATGGGCACTTTTGTTTTTCAGCCCACTGCGGGTAATAGGTATACCGCTGTTATCAAATTGAATGATGGCATTGAAAAACGGGTTGACCTACCCCAGGCGAAAGACAAGGGTTACGCTATAATACTTAGGCAGACCGAAGATAATATTATTGTTAACATACAGGCAAGCAAAGCCTTGTTGAATACGGGTGAAATAGCGTTGGTTGCGCAGGCAAACAATACCATCCAATATACCGGTAAAGCAGAGCTTACCCGCACCGGGTTTACCACAATCATTCCAAAAAACCGCTTCCCGGAGGGTGTTTTGCAGTTTACTTTATTCTCTCCTGACTATCAGCCGGTGGCCGAAAGATTGGTGTTTATCCGTAATACCGATAAACATTTAAACATTAAGTTCACCACCGATAAACCCGAATATAAACAGCGCAAGAGGGTGCATCTTAACCTGGAGGTTACCGGCCAGGACGGGAAGCCTGTAACCGGGACCTTCTCGCTCGCCGTTACCGATGAGGGGAAAGTACCCTATGCTGAAGGGGATGAAAAAACCATTTTTTCAAATCTGCTGCTTACTGCCGATCTGAAAGGTTATATAGAACAACCCAATTATTATTTTACAGATATTAATGCGGATAAGGACAAACAATTGGATAACCTATTGCTTACCCAGGGCTGGCGCAGGTTTGTATGGAACGAGGTATTAACCAATACTTACCCGCCCGTAACTTTTCAGCCTGAAAAAGGCAGGGGTGTAAGCGGAAGGGTAATAACCGATAAAGGAAAACCTGTGGCAGGCGCCAAAGTAACTTTACTGGTTAATGTTGGTGGGGGTGCTATACTGGATACCGTGGCTAATGCAGATGGGCGCTTTAGCTTTGATTTTCCGTTCAGGGCCGGAACTACTTATAATGTTGCCGCTATTGACCCTAAAAAAAACACGGACCTGAAAGTAGAGATTGATAAACAGCAGGTGATCGGGCTGGTGAGCTTAAGCCATTTGCCACCCGAGCAATCACTAAACGATGATTTTACGATTTATCTTGATAACAGCAAAAAGCGGTTTGATGAAATGAAGCGGTATGGGTTGCTGAACAATAGTATTTTATTAAAAGAGGTTAAAATTAACGACTATGTAAAAAAAATGGACCTCAAAGCTATTGCTACCCAACATTCATCCAACCTGGCTGGCGAGTTAGGTACAACTAAGACATTTACTTTTGTTGATATCGCTCCTTATGTTGACCATGTTAAGGCATATCTGAAAGCTATGGCGCCTCAACGCTTCAACAAAGGAAGGTATGTAGTAGTTGATGGAGTAGGTGGCCGGCCCATGCCTGATGGCAATGATATAGAATGTATTGAAATAGTTGACGGGGCAGCAGCGGCTTTATGGGGATTTAAAGGCAGTAATGGCGTAATAATTTTTACCACCAAGCGGGGTGGTATTGATTATAATGGCCTAATAGAAGAATATTACCACCCTGGTTCAACCAAATCAAAGGGACTAAAAAGCTATACTTTTCAGGGAAGTTATGATCTGCGAAAAGAGTTTTACGCGCCCGATTATGATAACCCCAAAACAGCCACACAAATGGCCGACCTGCGCTCAACCATTTACTGGAAACCAAACATTATAACCGATGAGAACGGTAAAGCAAGCGTTGATTTTTTTAACGCCGACGGAACAGGGAGCTACCGGGTAATAGCCGAAGGATTAGACGGAATGGGCAAATTAGGCCGGCAGGTGTTTAAATATGTGGTTAAATAAAAATAGTTACCACCCGCGAGCGACAGTTAATTGTCATAGCGGTAATAAATTGAAAATTGTTGAAATAATAAGGGGGAATCCGGGGAGGGGTTATTAGGGGTGGCCTCTTCCTCCTCCTTATTCCAAAAAGGAATTAAACCTATGGGTGTTCGAAAGAGTGAAAATGAAGCGCCGGACTGTGCGATTCCCTCCCAACGGGAGGGTGTAGGGAGGGGTTTAATAAAGCGATTTATATCGGCGAAACCCCTCCCTGCCACCCCGCAACCAGCCGCTCCCCTCCCGTGGGGAGGGAATTTAATGACAAATTTTGTCTTTCGAACATTCCTGGATTAAACCGCATTGCGCTTTTTGTATTTTGTATTATCGCTGCCCGTAATCATTTATAATTTGGGTAGCTTTTTCATAGTCTGCTTTTGCAACTACTACTTTAGCCGCGCCCGAGCCGCCTGCCGTAACCTGCCAGGGGGCAATATTACCCATAAATTCATTTTGAATAAAGGCCTGTATACCTTCCTGTTCCAATAAACTTTGTATCATGCCCGCATCCAGCGATGTACCGGCAAATACCTCCGCGGACTCCTCATTATTGGTTTTTTTCATTTTATAATAGGTTTGTTTGATCAAATATACGGTATTTATTAGTGGGTAAACTTTTTACACGGGTGTCATGCTTCCCGATAGCTATCGGGATCGAAGCATGTGCGAGGGCCTTTACGCACACCCTTCGAGTGCCTCAGGGTGACACCCCCTTTTTATCTCTTTTTCCGTGTAGAAGCCCTAATAATTAACTCCGGCTTAATGCTGATAACTTTCGGCGTAACTACCACCTCTTTATTTTCCATTTCTTCGAAATACAAGTTGGCAATGGTTTTACCCATATTAACGCTAAACTGGTCGATGGTGGTTATTGATGGGGTGGTTAATTCGGTAAACGGCTCATTGGCATAACCCAATATGCCTAACTCCGAGGGTACTTTAATATGCATAGCATGGGCCACATCCAATACGCCCAGTGCCGAAAAATCAGATGTTGAGGCGAATATGGCATCCGGCGGTTCGGGCAGGCTTAATAATTTGCGGGTAGCGGCGGCGCCCAGTTCTTTTGTCCAGGCGTTTTCAATGACCAACTCGCTAATAACGGGCAGGTTAAAATTTTTCAGGGCTTTCAAATAGCCTGTTTTACGCTGCCTGAAAATATTCAGGTTTTGCGGCCCTTCCAGCAAAGCTATCCGTTTATACCCCTGCTCGATTAAATGGGTTACCGCTTCCATAGAGGCCTGCTCATTATCGTTTATCACTTTCAGGGTTTCCAGTTCATCAGCCACGCGGTCAAACTGTATTAGCTGTACCCCCTGGTCGAGCACATTTTTTAAGTGTGAATGGTCGTCGCTCTCCACCGATACCGATATAACAATACAATCAACATGCTGGTTCATTAGGGTGTTTATACACTTTATTTCCTTATCGCGCGATTCGTTTGATTGGCAAATGATGAGGTTATACCCTTTTTGATAGGTAGCATCTTCTATCCCGGCAATAACATTCGAGAAAAAGTTCTGATTAATACGCGGCACAACCACACCAATGGTTTTGGTTTTGCCCATGCGCAGGTTCGAGGCCAGCACATTACGTTTATAGTTCAATTCGGCAGCGGTTTTTAATACCAGGTTTTTTGTAGCCTCATTTACATGATTGCTGTTATTAAGCGCCCTCGATACCGACGATGCCGTAATGTTCAGCTTCTCGGCTATATCGTAAATTGTGATCCGTTTTTTGGTTTTCATCAGATCAGCAAATATGAAAAAAATAAATTCATGCAATCGATTGCCATTCCAAAAAAAAATTTAATTTCGTTGCACAAAAGTTTACCAATTAATAACCGGGTTCATTTTTATGCAACCAATTAATAATTAGCATGTTATTATTAGGAATTGATATAGGTACTTCATCCGTAAAAGTATCGGTAGTTGATGCGTCCTCGCAAAAAACGCTGGCTATGGCGCAATACCCGGAAACGGAGTCGCCCATAACCTCGCTGCAGTTGGGCTGGGCCGAGCAATCGCCTGAGATGTGGTGGCAGCAGGTACAACAGGCTATTGCCTTATGCAACAGCACACAACAGTATAATCCGCTTGATATTTCGGCCATCGGTATTGCTTACCAAATGCATGGCT
>CAISKH010000616.1 GCA_903885865.1 uncultured Mucilaginibacter sp. | reverse complement strand
GCTGTCCTATCGCGAACAGCTAACTAAATATTATAATAAAGCAGGTTATAACATTACGCCCGAAGATATTATTGTTACCACAGGTGGCTCGGAAGCTATATCCATTACGTTTATGACCTGCCTTGACGCCGGCGACGAAGTGATAGTTCCCGAACCTTTTTATGCCAATTACAACGGCTTTGCCAGCCAGAGCGATATTGTGGTTACACCCATATTATCGTACATAAAAAATGGTTTCGCGCTGCCGCCTATCAGCGATTTTGAAAAGGCCATTACCAGTAAAACCCGTGCGATATTTATTTGCAGCCCCAATAACCCAACCGGGTATTTGTACTCGCGTGAAGAGATGGAAGCCCTGAAAACGCTGGTTTTAAAGCACGATCTGTATTTATTTGCCGATGAGGCCTACCGCGAATTTTGCTATAACGACCAACCGTTTGTATCGCCGATGCATTTGGATGGTTTGGATGAAAATGTGATCATTATTGATACAGTAAGCAAGCGGTACAGCGCTTGCGGTGCACGTTTGGGGTGCATCATCACCAAAAACCGGGACGTATGGAACGCTGCTATAAAATTCGCCCAGGCCAGACTGAGCCCCGGCATGGTTGAGCAGATAGCAGGTGAAGCCGCTATTGATACACCCGACAGCTATTTTGAGCACGTAAAAGCCGAATACACAACCCGCCGCAATACTGTAGTAAACGCACTTAACCGTATGGAAGGTGTTTTTTGTCCTAACCCAGGCGGCGCGTTTTACGTGATGGCCCAACTGCCTATAGATGATTCGGATAAGTTTTGCCAGTGGATGCTGGAAAAATTCAGCTACCAGAACCAAACCGTAATGATGGCCCCGGCTACCGGCTTTTACAGCACCCCCGGCGCGGGCCTGAACGAAGTGCGCCTGGCCTACGTATTGAATAACGACGACCTTACCAAAGCCATGATCTGTTTGGATGAAGCACTGAAAGTTTACCCTGGGAGAGTTTTGAGTGGTGAGTCGTCAGTAGTGAGTTCTGAGTTGTCGCATTAATTCAAACAGATCACCATCAAATTTTGTATATTTGCGCATACTCAAGACTGAAAACTCAGTACTTAAGACTCAAAAAAAATGGGGTCGACCGGAATTGACAGGATGGAGATAAGTAGGTAAGCATGCAGCGCGTTGGGTGAATTAGCGCTTAAATCTGAACGCTCAAACTTACAAATGGCGAAAATAACTACGCCTTAGCTGCTTAATTTAGAATTTAGCTAGCTTTTGTCCCGCCGGTTCTCCGTTTCATTGGGCCGGCAACCGGGGCATCGAAAAATGAAAATAGCCTGCTTAACGGTGTGCATAGCGGGCGAAACAAAACACCTAAGGAAGACGGTACAGGTATGCAACTGACCTTCCCCTTCCCTACAACCTAACAGTAGCTAAGCATGTAGAAAGCATACCTTATACCATGTTTGGACGAGGGTTCGAATCCCTCCGGCTCCACTTAACGGAAATTTTGAACACATAATAATCTGATTATTATGTGTTTGAAATTTTTTATTTACTGCTCGTAAATTTTCCTGCTAAAAATGTAAG
>CAISKH010000615.1 GCA_903885865.1 uncultured Mucilaginibacter sp. | reverse complement strand
ATTTAGCTGAACTTTGTAAAGAAGCAGGGTTTTAGCACTTTTTTACGTGGTTGCAATCCGGCCCTGCCCATCCGATAAGTTTGGGCGCGGCAACTAAATCAGTTGCCACTATTGTGCGGCAAAAATAAAACAATTTTTTACAAAGTCGAAAACATTTACTTTTGGTACCTGAAAAATATATGTACTTGAAACGAAAAGCGTTATTTATTATAAATCCTATATCGGGGGGTAAGAAGAAGGGTGGCGTGCCCCGGCTAATTGAAAAATACCTGGATGCCCAGGCCACCATCGTATTTACTGACCGTGTGGCGCATGCCAGTGAAGTAGCGGCAGGGGCCATTAATAATTATGACCTGGTAGTAGCTGTAGGCGGCGATGGTACAGTAAATGAAGTGGCATCTGCCTTAGCGGGAAGTAACGCCGTATTGGGTATAATCCCCTGCGGGTCGGGAAACGGGTTAGCGCGCTTTTTGGGCATACCGATGGATATCCGGAAATCGATCGAATGTCTGAATACCGGGAACATTGCAATTATTGATTCGGCAGAAGCCAACGGCAAACCATTTTTTAATATGGCAGGTATGGGTTTTGATGCTCATATAAGCGAAGTATTTGATCACGAAAAAAAACGTGGGTTTATTACCTATATTAAAACATCTTTACAGGAAATACTCAAATATGAGCCACAAACCTATCACCTCGAAATAGATGGTGTTGCCTGTGAACGTACGGCTTTTATGCTGAGTTTTGCCAATTCATCGCAGTATGGAAATAATGCACATGTATCGCCGCAGGCCTCGGTACAGGACGGGCTGATAGACGTTTGTGTTATTAAACCATTCCCGCTGTATAGGTTTCCTGAATTGGTCTTCCGTATGTTTACAAAAACGGCTCACCTGTCAGAGTTTGTTGAAATTATTCGCGGTAAGCATATCAAGGTTAAACGTGATAAACCCGGGCCAATGCATTTGGATGGCGAACCCATACAAATAGGTGCCACAATTGATATTAAGATTTTGCCGGCTTCAATAAAAGTTATTGCCGGCAGCGGGTTTAATAGTGAATAGTGAGTGATGAGTGGTGAGTTATGATTTGCCTTTTTCCGGTAAAAACACCTATGATTTTTCTTATTTTGCGGGTATACAAAAAAACTCACTACTGATAACTCACTATTCACCACTTACTAAAAAGGTATGTCGAAAAAAAATAAAAGCTCTGCAGGTGTAGTTTATTCTACCGATCCGGATTTTAAGCACGAAGTAAGAGATACGGCCCAAACCGGAACATTGCCGCCTCAACAACAAAACTTAAAAATTTATCTGGACCGTAAAGGGGGAGGAAAATTAGTTACGGCTATAGGAGGCTTTGTAGGGGCCGTTACCGACATGGAAGCTATAGGAAAAAAGCTAAAAACAAAATGTGGTGTTGGAGGTTCGGTTAAAGACGGAGAGATATTGATACAGGGCGATTTTAGGGATAGAGTTTTAACATTATTGCTGGCCGAGGGATATAAAGCCAAAAAAGCAGGTGGATAGTGGTATAATTGGCTACAGCCATAAATTATTTTCAAAAAAATTTTTTTATATGAATAAATTTTTTGTATCATTGACTAAATTTTTAGTTTACATTATATTTCCGTTTTTCTTAATATAATTAATTAATTGTTTTAGAATATAAAGTCGCTAATATTGCGGCGCCAATTATACCTGTCAAATTAAAACCGGCAGAATAAATTTTTAGAGATTTTTTGAAAAGTATGTAAGAATGCTATTACAGAAAATGATAAACTCGAAAAGATTTAATTATAACAGTATAATTACACAATTTTTTATAGTGCATTGCTTGCTATTATAAAAAATAATAAGTTTTATTGTAAAAAATTGTTTGAACAGGTATTAATTTTCGTTTCATAACGTTTGTATTGTAGTACCAGATCATAACTTATACGTTAAATAATTATTAAGGAATAACAAAAGAGTTTTTTTATTTAGGTAAAATTCTATTTTTGTTATCCGTAAAAAAAAGCGCAATTAACTAACTAACTAAAAATAAACAAAAACAAAACTAAAATTTAAAAGTAATGGCAAACGCACCAACAAAACCAACTACCGTAAAAAAAGAAAGCTCAAGTGCATCTGGAATGTTTGCGACCTTGACTATCCCAATTTGTATTATCGTTTCGATACTCCTTTTCGTATTCATATTTGGTGATCAAAGCCATTATAAGGGCGGGGATGTAGACGGTGGAGAACCGGATGACGTATTTGGAATTATACACCGTGGCGGATACCTGGTACCACTGGTAATGTCCTACGTACTAATGGTAATTGTATTCTCTATAGAACGTTTTATTGTTATAAATAAAGCGTCAGGTACCAGCAGTGTTGATGTATTTGTTAGAAAAGTACAGGGATTTTTAAGCTCGGGTAACATCGAAGCGGCATCTGCAGAATGCGATAAACAACAAGGTTCAGTAGCTAATGTTATAAAATCAGGATTAAAAAAGTATAAAGAAATGGAAACTGAGGCAACGCTTGACGTTGACCAAAAAACTTTGGCCATTCAGAAAGACATTGAAGAAGCAACCGCTTTAGAAATGCCTATGCTGGAGCAAAACTTAACCATCATTGCTACCCTGGTATCAATTGGTACGTTAACAGGTTTGTTAGGTACAGTTGTTGGTATGATCAAGGCCTTCCATCAGTTGGCCGGTACAGGCGCTAATACATCAGCCTTATCAGCAGCTATCTCTGAAGCGTTGGTTAATACCGCGTTGGGTATCACTACTTCATCTTTATCAATTGTAATGTATAACGTGTTTACCTCAAAAATTGACGGTTTAACTTATGCTATTGATGAAACAGGTTTCAGCATTGTGCAAACTTTTGCTGCAACACACAAAAACAAATAAATTTTAGTGTTAAGGTTCCGGCCTTGCAATGTGGGGCCGGAAATT
>CAISKH010000614.1 GCA_903885865.1 uncultured Mucilaginibacter sp. | reverse complement strand
CTTCCCGGAGGGATACGCTATAGGGGTTGAGCCTAACGCTGAACGAAACGGGCACGTAGCATTTTTAAAATCTATAAAACCGAATAAGGATTTTAAATTTGGCACTATAATGCAGGAATTTATTCCGACCGACTATTTAGGCAAACGGGTTAGGCTAACCGGTTATATTAAAACGCAGAAAGCTAGCTGGGCCGCTATGTGGTTTAGGATAGATGGTAATCCGCGGGAAAAGTCACTTGGTTTTGATAATATGCAGAACAGGCCAATTAAAAGGACCACCGGCTGGAAAAAATATGACATTGTATTGGACGTACCGGTAGAAAGTAAGTATATTGCTTACGGCGTGCTACTAAGTGGACCGGGTATGGTGTGGCTGGATGATTTGAGTTTTGAGGTGGTATCAAAAGATGTTCCCGTTACCAATATACTGCCCCTAAACGATGCTAACCGAATACCTACAAACAAGCCGGAGAATACAAACTTTGAAGAAAATTAAGCCGGCGCGTGTTTCAATTTTCTAAAAAGGTTTATAGCGGCCTGGCGGATGAAAGGCTTATGCTATATGTATTGGAAGGGAAAGAGAAAGCATTTACTGAGCTTTACCATCGGTATGCCAAAAGAATGCTCTATTTTTTTTATCAGCGGCTTTACCAGGACGAACAAAAGGCCCAGGATTTTTTGCAGGACCTGTTTTTAAAGGTACTGGAAAAGCCGCAATTATTTGACCAGAACAAAAAGTTTAAAACATGGCTGTATACATTAGCAGCAAATATGTGTAAAAACGAATACCGCAAGGATGCGGTAAGGGGTGTTAAGGTAAACGATTTTGCTTTTAACGATGTGGAAGAAATTCAAACTGTTTTTATTTTGCCCGACAGGTTTGATAAAGACCTGTTTGCCGCAAACTTAAAGCTCGAGCTTAATAAAATGGAAGAAAACCAGCGTATTACTTTTTTATTACGTTACCAGGAAGAATTTTCAGTAAATGAGATCAGCGAAATTTTAGGCTGCGCCGAAGGAACTGTAAAATCACGCTTGTTTTATTGTACAAAAAAGCTGGCCCTTAAATTAAGGGCGTTTGACCCTCAAAATGAATTAGGATAATGGAAAAGAAAATTTTTGAGACCAGGCTTGAAAACCTTTTAATGAGTAAAGCTTTTAATGACCTCTCCCCGGAAGAGAAAAAATATGCGCTTACTGTACTTACGGAAGAAGAATATAAGGAATATGCCCTCATATTGTCGAATTATAAGTCTGCTCTGTTCGCAGACTATGACAATGTACAGCCATCGCCTACAGTTACGGAGGCACTTACGCATGCTTTCAGCGCTAAAAACAACATTGTAAATCCACAAAGATCTGTCTATTTTAATTTTACACACCCACAAAGTTTACTAACCGCCGCCGCTTCGCTATTAATTTTGATTGGTTTTATATTTATTTTCCGGCACGTTGATGAGAAAGAACAACCATTAATAGTAAAAATAACCAGGCCGCGCCTGATTAATCATTCGATAAGTAATGCCTCAAAAAAGGAGGTTCAGGCAATAAAAAATCACTCCCTTATTTCTGAAAAAAGGAAAGCACATTTCTATGGCGGCGCTCGTAAAAAACCCGATAATAATTTATGTCTTGATAGTCAGGTTATTTCAGCAAACTCCCTCATGATCGATTCGTCAAATATTCCCTGTTTAAACCCAGCGAATACCATGGTAGCAATACCGGAAACCAATTCATTGCAAGGTTTAAATTAATTGTTGATCAATTTTAACGCTCGTCCAGTAATTCATCACCTAAACCTACAACCAAAAAAGCCCCGACAAAATCAGGGCTCGTATTATTACTCCCCCTTCAGGGGGTTGGGAGGTTACTTGTAAAACTTAAAATCTTTACCTATAAACTTAGCATTGCTGCCTAATTCTTCCTCAATACGCAATAACTGGTTGTATTTAGCGATCCTGTCAGACCGTGAAAGCGAACCGGTTTTTATTTGTCCGCAATTTAAGGCTACGGCCAGATCGGCAATGGTGCTGTCTTCAGTTTCACCCGAGCGGTGGCTCATTACCGTGGTGTAGCCGTTGGTTTGCGCCAGTGTTACCGCGTTAATAGTTTCGGTTAACGAGCCTATCTGGTTAACTTTTACCAGGATAGAATTAGCAATATCTTCATTTATACCCCTTTGCAGGCGGGTCACATTGGTAACAAACAGATCATCGCCCACTAACTGAATTTTGCCGCCAATACGGTCGGTCAATAATTTCCAGCCTTCCCAGTCATCCTCGGCCATGCCGTCTTCTATAGAGATCACCGGGTATTTTTCTGCTAACTGCGCCAGGTATTCGGCTTGTTCAGCGCTGGTGCGGATAGCTCCTTTTGCGCCTTCAAACTTGGTGTAGTCGTATTTTCCGTCTTTGTAAAATTCAGACGCTGCACAGTCAAATGCTAAACAAATATCAACCCCCGGTTTGTAGCCTGCTTTTTCAATGGCTTTCAAAATGGTTTCAACGCCATCTTCGGTACCATCAAAAGTTGGCGCAAAACCGCCCTCGTCGCCAACCGTAGTGGTAAGGCCGCGGTCATGCAATATTTTTTTAAGGTTATGGAACACTTCTGTACCCCATTGTAACGCTTCCGAAAAGGAAGACGCACCAACCGGCATGATCATAAATTCCTGGAACGCTATGGGCGCGTCGGAATGCGAACCACCGTTAACAATATTCATCATCGGGATAGGCAATGTATTGGCGTTAACACCACCAATATACCGGTAAAGCGGCTGGTGACTTTCCTGCGCGGCAGCTTTCGCGGCAGCAAGCGAAACGCCCAATATAGCGTTGGCCCCCAGCTTACCTTTGTTGGGTGTACCGTCCAGTTCGATCATAAGCTTATCAATGCTGCTCTGATCGAATACATCAATACCCTGTAATTCCTGTGCTATAATATCGTTTACATTGGCAACGGCTTTTAAAACGCCTTTACCCATGTAAACAGCTTTATCGTTATCACGCAATTCAACAGCCTCGTGTATGCCGGTTGATGCACCCGATGGTACCGCGGCGCGGCCCAAATAGCCATTTTCGGTTAATACATCTACCTCAATAGTAGGGTTTCCGCGTGAATCCAGTATCTGGCGGGCATGAACATCAATTATTAAACTCATTTTATTTGCAATTTATAGGTTTTAAACTTAGTGTAAATAGTACACTCAAACCGTTTGGTTTGCCAAAGATACAATTTCAAATAAATAAGTGAGGAAATAGTTTAAGATTAACAGCTTTATTACCTAAAGTTAATCTTTAATGAGCTTGAAATAATCAACCAGGTTACCTTGTTTATTAAACACCTTATATTCAATGGTATTGCCCTCAATGGCCATTGTTGAATAGGTGTATATTTTTTGACGCGGGGTAAACAGCATATCGGGTACATCCCAGCCACCCGGCCCCTGCAACGAGCCACCGAACGAGCCATTGTCCACATAAACTGTTCCCTGTGGTTGATTATAAACGTGCATATCAGGTTGTTCAAATACCTGCGTGCCGCGTATAGCTTTATGCCTTTCGTAAACATGGCGGTGGCCGGCTATATACAGGTCGACCTTGTATTTATCAACTAATGGCTGCAAATGGTTTTGCCAGGTTTGTATATGACTCACCCCGAAAACAAATAAGGGGTAATGCGAATACATAATTACCCATTTAATATTTTTATTGCTTCGGGCGCTTTTCAAGTCGGCTTCCAGCCAGCGGTATTCGTCCGAATTTTCGGCAAATAAAACCTTGCCCACTTTCTCGGCCCCCTGCGCGTAGCCCGAATTAATAGCGATAAAATGCGCGTTGCCGTAATTGTATGAATAGTTCAATTGGCTGCCCGGCAAATTCATCAATTCATAAAATATAGGGAAGGGCTGCTGAAATATACGCGAAGCGGTATCATTCACCACATCATGATTACCCGGAACAGCCATAAACGGCGCACTGGCATTAACGGGCTGGGCAGTATTAAAATAATCGCGCCAGCTTTTGGCAACCGAGCCATTCTCTACAATATCGCCGGTATGAATGGT